>DKGO01000144.1 GCA_002453315.1 Caryophanales bacterium UBA6768
CTGATTAATAAGGAATTCTGATTAATTAAGAAGAATTATAAAAGATAGTTATCTTATTTGTGTAATGTTTTGTTTTCACATCACAAATATGTGATATATCAATATAGGTTGGTGATAAAGTAAGTATGATAATTATTTAATATATTATGTAAAATAAGTGACTGAAGGAAATTCAACCATAGTAACAACAAATACCTAAGGGAACATTATAGCTATTTAACTAAGGATTAATCAAATGTAAATTGAATTCATTAATTAAGTGAATTTTTGTTGTTATGGTGAAATGAAATAATCGTAACTTGAATGAATGTGTAGCGAATGAAGATGTCTGTCGGGTGATTGAAGGAGGGGACAATCAAAAATACAAAGGTAGGACATCAAGTCATTATAAGAGAAAATCACATTCATAAGAGCTTACTGTAATTATTATTATATTCATTTATAAATGATAAAAAATGTATGTTACTTGTTTTACTTTTCATACAAATTCATAAATATTTTACTGGTAGTACATAATGAATATGACGAAAAATTAAATGGGTTCGTTTTATTCATTATTTTCACGATGAATAATTCATTCTATTTTATAAACCGATAACAATATAGTAATATGATAAATAATATGTACTGTAATTGAATTGAAGTATTTAATGAGGAAGAGAGGTATGCATAAATGAAAGGTCGGTTAGGGAAATTACGTTCCTTTACAATTTTAGGTTTATTAGCCTTTATACTTTCGGCATGTGGCAGGGAAAACTTAACAGCACTTGTACCAAAAGGTTATGGTGCAGATGTTTCAATGGATTTAATCATATTAACAACTGTAGTAATGACATTAGTTTTTATCATTGTCATGATATTATTCGTCATAGTATTAGTAAAGTTCCGTAAAAAGAAAGGGGATAAAGTCATTACCCCTGAACAGACGGAAGGAAATAAAGTATTAGAAACAGTATGGACGATTATACCAATTATATTAGTAGTGATTATGGCTGTCCCAACTGTTCTTGCAACATTTCACTTGGCTGATGATGCCGACGCAGCAGACCACATTAACATTGATGTGACAGGAAATCAATATTGGTGGCATTATAACTATTTAAATGAAGAAATAACAGCGAGCCAGGACTTGTATATTCCTGTGAATACAAAAGTATACGTACATCTACTAACATCAGATGTATTGCATTCATTTTGGGTACCAAGTATTTCGGGTAAACTAGATGTGAACCCTGAAAACGTCAATACAATGTATTTAAAAGCATATGAAGAAGGTGTCTATTTTGGTAAATGTGCTGAGTTATGTGGCCCATCACACTCCTTAATGGACTTTAAAGTTGTCGTTGTCAGTGAGGAAGAATATCAACAATGGGTGAGTGATATGCAATCATTTGATTCAGAAGAAGTAGAGTTAGATGCGGTTGCACAAGAAGGTCAAAATTTATTTGAGGAAAAGTCTTGTATAAGCTGTCATGCAACAGATACTCAGGGCTATTCCGCTGAATCACAGCCTATTGGTCCAGACTTAACGAATATGGGAGACCGTGCAAGAGTTGCTGGATATAAAGAAAATACGAAGGAAAATTTAATTGATTGGATTATGGATCCTGAATCAATTAAACCTGGAAATAAAATGACTGGAGCCTATCCAGCTGTAGATAAAGATGAAGCAGACAAAATTGCGGAGTTTCTCTTACAATTAAAACCGTCTGATGTTTCGGCTTTAGAATTAGAAAAGAAATAAGGGAGATTTCAAATAATATATAGGAGGTTAAAATCGTGAGTAGTTTAACAGCGACAGGAAAGCGTAGTTTTGGAAGTTTTTTGTGGGATTATTTAACGACAGTTGACCATAAAAAAATTGCCCACCTATATTTAGCAGGCGGTGCTTTCTTCTTTATATTAGGTGGTTTAGAAGCCATTGTAATTCGGATTCAATTAATTGTTCCGGAAAACAATTTTGTAAGTGCTGGATTTTATAATGAAATTATTACGATGCACGGAACGACAATGATATTTTTAGCGGCAATGCCACTTATTATAGGGTTTATGAATGCTGCCATGCCATTACAAATTGGTGCTAGAGACGTAGCATTTCCGTTTTTGAACGCTTTGAGTTTCTGGTTGTTTTTATTCGGAGGAATATTACTTAATTTAAGTTTTCTCTTAGGAGGGGCTCCAGATGCAGGGTGGACATCATATGCTTCATTAGCAATGCACTCTCCTGGTCATGGGGTAGACTTTTATATAGCCGGACTGCAAATAGCCGGGGCAGGTACGTTAATGACTGGTATTAACTTTATCGCTACCATCGTAACAATGCGTGCTCCTGGAATGACATATATGAGAATGCCGCTTTTCACCTGGGCAACTTTCATTACAAGTGTGTTAATTTTATTTGCATTCCCACCATTTACGATTAATTTGTTTTTATTAATGTTTGACCGTATGTTTGATACAGCATTTTTTAATGTAGCTCTAGGCGGAAATACCATTATTTATCAACATTTATTCTGGATTTTCGGACACCCTGAAGTATATATTTTAATGCTTCCTATGTTCGGAGTGTTTAGTGATATATTTGCTACATTTTCACGAAAAAGATTATTCGGTTATACAGCGATGGTGTTCGCAACAATGTTAATTGCTTTCCTCGGATTTATGGTATGGGCCCACCATATGTTTACGGTAGGTCTTGGACCAGTTGCAAACTCAATCTTTGCTGTTGGAACAATGGCAATTGCAATACCTACTGGTATTAAAATATTTAACTGGTTAGCAACTATGTGGGGCGGTCAAGTAACGATTAATTCAGCGATGTTATGGTCATTGGCATTTATTCCTTCCTTTACAATTGGTGGTATGACAGGGGTAATGGTTGGATCATCTGTAGCTGACTATCAGTTCCATGATACGTATTTCGTTGTTGCGCATTTCCACTATGTTATCGTTGGTGGTACAGTGTTTGGACTATTTGCTTCAGCACATTACTGGTGGCCAAAAATGTTTGGAAGAGTATTGAATGAGGCAATGGGTAAGTGGGCGTTTTGGTTGTTTTTCATTGGATTCCATTTAACGTTCTTTATCCAACATTTCTTAGGTTTAATGGGTATGCCTCGTAGATATTGGGTATTCTTACATGATCAAGGTTTAGAGCTAGGTAACTTAATTAGCTCAATTGGGGCCTTTTTCATGGCTGCTGGTGTAATTATTTTCCTTTACAATATTGTATATGTAGCAGTGAAGGGTGAGAAGGCGGAAGCAGATCCATGGGATGGCCGTACTTTAGAATGGTCGATTTCATCTCCACCACCGTACTATAATTTTGAACAGTTACCATTAGTACGTGGATTAGATCCATTATGGATTGAAAAGATGGAAGGAGAAGGGAATCTTTCTCCAGGAGAGCCACTAGACGATGTTCATATGCCTAATAATTCATTTATTCCATTTTTAATGGCTGTCGGTTTCTTTGTGGCAGGTTTAGGTTTTATATATCAAGTGGATCATTCATTGTGGTATTTAGCTCTTTATGGGGGATTAGCTTTCTCAATTGGCTGTATGATTGTTCGCTCAGTAAAAGATGACTTTGGCTACTACATCCCTAAAGAAGAATTAGAAAAAGCATTAAAAGGGGAGGCTAAGTAAATATGAGTCAAGATCATAGTGGCTTATTTCCAGAACGATTACCTGCCCATCCAGAAAGGGCTACATTAGAAGGTAAAAACAAGTTCTTTGGTTTATGGTTTTTCCTTGGTGGAGAAACAGTGTTATTTGCCAGTTTATTTGGAACTTATTTAGCATTAAAAAATTCCACTGCTGGTGGGTCATCATCAGATGAAATATTTGGGTTAGGTCTAGTATTTTTAATGACGATGTTATTATTAACGAGTTCATTAACAAGTGTTTATGCCATGTATCATATGCGTAATGGTGACTTTAAGAAAATGATGTTATGGCTAGGAATTACCGGTCTGTTAGGGATTGGCTTCCTAGCAAGTGAAATATATGAATTTGCGCATTATATTATAGAATATAAATTTAGTTTCCGTTCTTCAGCATTTGGTTCAGCTTTCTTTGCATTAGTTGGTTTCCACGGTGGACACGTCTTGTTCGGTATCTGTTGGCTTATTACACTAATGATTCGTAATGCGAAAAGAGGCTTAAACTTATATAACGCACCTAAATTTAATACATTTAGTTTATACTGGCACTTTATTGATGTCGTATGGGTATTCATCTTTACAGTTGTTTACTTAATGGGAAAGGTGGGTTAACGAATGACTGACAAAGTAGATGTAAAAGTCGAGCAATCAGAAATGTTCCAACGACAAAAAAGTAAGGAAGAAATGCAAAAGCAACTTATCTCCTTTGGGTTAATGATCCTGTTTACCCTCGTAGCATTTGCACTTGTGATTGCAGGAGATATAGGCAGTGCTTATATCGTTCCAGTTTTGTTTGTTATGGCACTTGTTCAAGCAGGCTTTCAATTTTACTATTTTATGCATTTAAAAGATAAAGGTCATGCATTTCCTGCTTTATTAATTTATGGTGGTGTTTGGGCAGCGTTTCTAACCTTAGCTGGTATAGCTGCAATTTCTTGGTGGTAATATTAATTAATTTCAAAACTTAAAAACTGGAGGGCAACCTCCAGTTTTTTAATTGTTCAAACAAATGTCACGATTTTTTTAATTTAATACGTTATAATATACATGTATAAGGTTAATTAAATTACTCTCTTTATAGTGAAAGAAAGAGGGGTATATAGGAGTAAAAGTAAATTTCATAATTCCAAGCCCATGTGGGGCAAAGGTTTAAAAAGTTGAAAGAGGAAGCACCTCCCCAAATCTTAATATGACAGAATAAAGTCTATGTTGACACCAGCTTCACGCAGACTCCTGTGGGGAAACAACAAGGGAACGTAGACTAAAATCGCCACGTCCTGTGGCAACGTCTACGCTAGTACATCCTGTACGTCGGAAAATCTACGTCAAGAGTTTGCTTAGTGCAAACTTTTGAAGTTAGTTGAGGCATTGCCCACGGAAAGCGAAGTGAGGCTGGTAAACATAGAAAACAATAATTTTTAAATTACATTTAGAAATTCTGTTAAGCAGTAACTTTTTAAAAAGAGTAATTATGAAATTGATTCAGGTGTTATTTTATTTAATGTTCCAAACTAAGGCGATCAAAATCTAGTTGGTGGGTATAAATAGAGGTGGTTAATCATGTGGTTACAATTACAAATATTCGGATTTCGAGCGCTATGGAGTCCTTACTTTTTTCTGTTTATTTTAAGCTTGGCAATCATCTATTTCCTATTTTCAGGGCCATTAAAACATAAATTTATAAAAATTTCAAAATTGACGATGAGGCAACAGCTTTTATTTTACTCTGGCTTGGTGATATTATATTTAGTCAAAGGGGCACCAATTGACTTATTGTCTCACATTATGTTGAGTGCGCACATGATTCAAATGGCGTTTTTGTATTTCGTTGTTCCTGTATTGTTGATTAGGGGATTACCTACGGAATGGATAAATAAATTCATCCATTTACCTGTCATTAAACCAATTTTCAAATTATTTACTTCTCCACTTATTGCATTGGGGTTGTTTAATAGCTTATTTGCTTTATATCATATTCCAGCGATATTTGATTTTGCAAAATCTTCACAAACAGCACATGCCACAGTAACAATTATATTGTTTGTACTAGCCATATTTATGTGGTGGCCGATTATCACGCCACTAAAAAAATACGACGTGTTAGATCCACTATTAAAAATTGGTTATTTAGTCATTAGTATTTTTATTGTGGCTATTGCTTGTGCATTAATTATTTTTGCAAGTGAACCACTCTTTAGTGCCTATAGTTCTACAGGTGCATGGATACAAGCATTAAGCTTGTGTGTCCCGGTGGATGTTCTCTCAGGCCTTGGAGGGCAACTATCTGGAGCAGAAATGTTTTCACCGTTAAGTACATTACATGACCAACAATTCGGTGGCATATTAATGATGTCTTTACAGGAGATTTTTTATGGTATTATTATTTCTAAAATATTTTTTAATTGGTTTAGTAAGAAAAATCTAGGTGTTGATCCATTACCAGAAGATTTACCTCAATAATTTACGCATAAATAGATTTTTTGATTAATATTAATAAGACAGAAGATAAATAATGGGATAGTATCAAAAAGGAAATGTAAATTAATGTAAAGATTAAGTATTCATTTTAATAATACCTTATAAAAGGATGAGTGACACTATTGAAAAAACGAAATTATACCCCTATGATTTGGGTTTTAACTATACTGCTAATTGTTATTGTGCTAGGTTTAAATTATATTCCCCGTTCAACAGATAATATGATTTTCGGTATAGATGTAACGATATTACCGTTAATAAATGCTATTTTAAACGGAATTGCGTTTTTTTTGTTAATCGGGGCGCTAGTTATGATTAAAAAAGGCAATATAGAGGCACATCGTAAATTTATTTATAGTGCATTTTTGGCAACCTTGTTATTTTTATTATCATATGTCACTTATCATGCTGTTGCTGGGTCAACAAGTTTCGGTGGTGAAGGAATCATTGTTTATTTTTATTTTTTCATATTAATAACACACATTATTTTGGCGGCAATATTACTACCATTAGCATTAATAACTTTAGCACGTGGTTTAAATAGGGAAGATAAGAAACATCGTAAAATTGCACGATGGACAATGCCTATTTGGTTATATGTAAGTGTTACAGGGGTTGTTGTATATTTGCTAATTTCTCCTTATTATTAATGGTTAACGAAATGATTTTTGGCTTTACTTTAGTTGACTAACAGGCACATAAGTCATTGGGGAGAAACTTAGCCGAATTTCCAATAAAGCAGTCTCCCATCAAGTTATCTAGGGAAAAATTTGAATGGAAGTGTTTTTTATAACAATAAGGATTTAACTTTGCCAATATAAAAGGTAAGTCGACAATGATTGGTCTAGACTTACCTTTTTCTTTATCATTAAATTCAGCAAATTATTACAATTTATACACTTTAGATATGGTATACTTTAACATATCTTTATTTTTTAAATGGTTCTAATTCTTTTACTGCATCGATGATTAAGTTATTAGCACGTTCTATTAAGTTTTTAGGAAAATTTTCTTCTTCTCCATATTCAATTCCGTGTGGGTAATAATGTTTTCCTAATAAAGGGGTTTTTACTTTAATGACGGCATCACGTTTGTCAACATCCCCTTCAATTGCTTCTCCTTGTATTCGAATATAGTAGGTGACATTTTTCTCTTGTGAGCTTATTCTGTAGTCATAAGTAACCCGATCATAATCCCATTGTTCACCACGAATAAATGCATGTTTACCCATAATTTGGTCTAAAGGAGATAAATCAAAGACTGCATTGTCAATACCTGTATTTTCTATTTTCATTTTTTCACCTCATATAAATGAATTCATTAAATTAATCATAGTAGAAAAAGTCCTAAGTTGCAACGAATAACGTGTTTTCAGAACAATGTTTAGTAAAATTTCCGATAAGTATGAAATTATTTAATTATTTATTTTGGAGGCAGTTATGCGAAGTATTCGTGTATTATTAATGGTCATGTTGTTATTAATTGCCGGCAGTTTCTTTTTGTTACAATTAAGCCACTATAGTAATAAGACATTAAATCTGAATGTCAAGGAACTGCCAAATTTAGCCCAATTTGAAACATCCCGGGAAGAAAAGCAATTATTAAATTTATTTAAAGGAAATACATTTCATTTAATAGATAAAACGAAAGAGGAATTAGAAGATATAATGCAACGTGAGCCGGACGAGATCTTTTTAAGTGCTTACGGCTATGAATGGCATGTTTTTGAAAACGGCAAGCAAAATTATATTCAGGCTGGGCTTGATGATGGTGTTGTAAAAACTATTTATGCGACTGGTGATGAACTTTCTAGTGATCCTTTTCAAATAGGCTCTACATACGAGGAACTTAACAAGCAATTTTCATTTAAAAATGAAATTACCTATGAAGATGGCATGTCTTTTTATACCTTTATATTAAATGATGAGGAATTAAACGTCACTCCACTTGTAAAGCTCTCAGATGATTTGTTTATCCAATGTTATTTTGATACGTTCACCGAGGAACTTTCATCAATTCGATTAATAACAGGTGAGATTTTATTACGTCAACGTTTTTATGAAATGGAATACCGTGGAAAACTTCCCGAGGAACCGACATTTACAGATGAGGAATGGAGGGAAATAGAGGAAGGAATGGAAAAACAAATTCTTTCAATCACAAATCTATATCGGGACCGGTTTGATTTGCCGCCACTTATTTATGATGAGAAAGTTAGCGAGGTGGCATTATTACATAGCAAGGATATGAAAAAGGAACAATATTTCTCCCATGAAAGACCAGATGGTACTGGTTTAAAGGAACGTTTAGCAAATAAGGAAATTTATTATTTGATGGCAGGGGAAAACATCGCAGCATATCATCCAGATGCCCCGGCTGCAGTTGAAGGATGGTTAAATAGTGAAGGGCATCGTGTAGCGCTATTACATAAGGATTATAGTCATCTTGGGATTGGAGTATATCGTTCTCACTACACACAAAATTTCATCAAAAAATATTAATAAAATTGATATTCCCTAAACCCTTTTTGGCCCTTCTTTTAAAAGAAAAAGAATGGATCTTGATTCATCTTCAATTTTTATTCACAAATTTGTCAAAAAGTGATAATATATGACTATGGGGGTGTAATCATCATGATAGTCAATATGGATTATATTGATATTTTAGATTATACAGATACATTAATCGATCATATAAAACATTCAGATGTAATGAAATCATATAAAGATGCCTATAATGAATTGATAGCGGATAATGAAGCTCAACGACTTATTCAAGCATTTAAACAAATAAAAAATGATTATGAGGATTTACAGCGTTTTGGACGTTATCATCCAGATTATAATGACATTATGAAAAATGTTCGCCGTGCTAAGAGGCAAATGGATATGAATGAGTATGTGGTAGCCTTTAAAATAGCAGAAAGACAATTACAAAACTTTTTAGATGAGATTAGTACTATTGTTGCCCATAGTGTTAGCGAACATATTATTGTCCCAGTGGATGGTGCTGCTTTAACCGATGGAGGATGCTCTACTGGGGGCGGTTGTGGATCCGGTGGATCTTGCAGTTGTCAAGCATCATAAATGTTGGTAATTAAAGTGAAATAAAAAGTGACAATGTCATTATTTTCAAATTGTGAGGCTGAAAAATGAGAACGAAACGTCAAGGATTAATCGTTTGGTTTCAACATAAAAAAAACATTAAACATCTAAAGAAGTTTGGTAATCTTATATATGTTTCATTGAAAATGCGATATGCCATTATTTATGTTGATCAAAATGATATTAACCGTATTGAAGAGACGCTTTTAAAATTACCATATATAACTAAAGTTGATCATTCGTATAAACCATTTTTGAAAACGGATTACGAAAATGCTCGTCCAGATCAAGCAAAAATGTATGATTACAAATTAGGAAAATAGATAGACTTTTAAATTATTGTATAATTTGATACTTCTAAAACCTTTGTCTATATTTTCAAAGGTTTTATTTTTGTCAATAACATAGTGAAGAGTAATACCAAACATTTAAATTAATGCTAAAATAGCTAGTAGGGGTGCTATTATGCGAGTTATTGCTGGTGAATATAAAGGCTTCCGTTTAAATACTGTACAAGGAACAAATACAAGACCTACAACAGATAAAATAAAAGAAACAGTATTTCATATGTTAGGTCCTTTCTTTCAAGGTGGGGTTTGTTTAGACTTATTTGCCGGTAGTGGTGCCCTAGGGATAGAAGCATTGAGTAGGGGAATGGCCAAGGCTGTTTTTGTTGATAATAATCTACAAGCGATTAAATGTATCCGTAAAAATATTGACCATGTTAAGGCAATTGGACAAGCAGATATAATTCGTATGGATTCTTTTCAGGCAATAAAGTTTTTTGGGCGTAAAAAATTAACATTCGACTTGATTTTAATAGATCCCCCTTATGGGAAATTTAGTATAAAAAAGCTAATAGAAGCAATTGTTGCGGAACAAATATTATTAAGAAATGGAATAATGTTTATTGAACATGGGGAGGCACTAGAAATAGACAATATAAAACAGGTACATATTATTAAACAAAAATTTATTAATCAGACCACAACAATCACAATATTGGCCAGTGATTAATTGTAATTTAATTAAAATAGATATTTAGTAACAGCATTTCGAGGGTAATAACTTTTTATGGTTTTAAAAAAGGAGGCAATCATTTTGCAAAAGAAACTAGCGATATGTCCCGGGAGTTTTGATCCGATTACAAATGGTCATCTTGACATTATTAGTCGGGGGGCAAATATATTTGATGAAGTTATCGTCGCAATATTTAATAATCAGTCAAAGTCACCACTTTTTTCAATAGAAGAACGAGTGTCTTTAATTCAACAATCAGTCAATCACTTACCAAATGTTACAGTTGATTTATCCGAAGGGTTATTGATTGAATATGCAAAAGAAAAAGAAGCAAAAGTGATTTTAAGGGGCTTGCGGGCTGTCAGTGATTTTGAATATGAAATGCAAATTACATCAATGAATAAAAGGTTGGAAACTGATATCGAAACATTTTTTATGATGACGAATAATCAATATTCATTTTTAAGCTCAAGCATTGTTAAAGAGGTTGCTAAATATAAGGGAAATATAAATGGATTAGTTCCTACAGTTGTTGAAGAAGCATTAATAAAGAAATTTAGTGATTAACTTTTCTGGAAAAAAATTCGGTTAAATAAAATGTAACAGGCGACAAAAAGTGTGCAAATAGTAATGATTGGGCCTAATATTTGAATCCAATGTAAAAGATGACTTTGCCATGATAGTAATGAATTAATATTTATAGAATCGATAACATTAACGGATTGAATATGTTCTTTTTCTTTAAATAATGGAAATAACAATATGGTTAATATACTAGCAAATATTGCATGTAGTATTCTTGAAAAAAAGTATGGGGTAAATCGAATATCCGTTTTAGATAAAATGCTAGCCACTTGTGCATGGATAGAAAAACCATTAAATCCAAGAATAAAACTAACGAGTGCCAATTGAATTTGTAAGGGAAGTGTTTGGCTAGAAGAAATAGCATTTGCACCAATGGTTATTTCAAACAGGCCGGGTAATAATACATATACAGTCTCCGATGGTATGTGGAGTAAAGTTAACAATGGCGTTAAAATAAATAGTACCACTTTAAAAAATCCTAATAATTGTAGTAACGTCGTTAAAACGGAAAATAAAATAATAAATCCACCAATCATTAATAATGTTTGTACAGAACTAATGACTGCGTCCCCGACAATATCACCAAAAGTCCTTTGATCACTTAGTCGAGTGTGATGCATTTTTTTTAATGACAGGATGATGATGTTTTGCCATTCAGTTGACTTTTTGTGTTGCCTTTGGGATCGTTCATACTTGTAAAACCGCATGCAAATTCCAACTAAAATATTACTTATATAGTGACTAATGGCAATAAAGATGCCAATTTTGGTATTATGAAAAAAGCCAACAGCAATGGCTCCAAATAAAAATAAGGGACTTGCGGCATTTGAAAAAGAGACGAGCCTTTCTGCCTCGACCTGGGTCATTTGTTCTTTTTCCCTCAACCGTGCACTTATTTTTGCACCAGCGGGAAATCCACTTGCCATTCCAACAATCCAAGCAAAACTACCGATACCAGGAACATTGAATAAGGGACGCATCATTGGTTCTAATAATACACCAATAAATTGAACCACCCAAAAACTAATTAATAGTTCCGCCATAATAAAAAAAGGTAATAATGAAGGAAAGACAATTTCCCACCAAGCATGAAGACCTTTAATGCTTGCGAGCAGAGATTGTTCAGGATAGATAATTAATGCTGTAGTGAAAATAATTAAGAAAAAAAATAGTGCTAATGAGTGAAAAATTGACCGCAAAAGTATCACTCCTCCAAGTGGTCCACTTGTCACATTAAGCATAGAAATATAAAAAGAATCAATTAGATCTAGTGAAAAATATTTTTTAATTCCGCAACATGACATAGCTTGTTTTAATACTATACGCATATATAATTCGAATAATAACCCCAGTAAATATGTCGAAATATCACCATTATGTCATTGAGTAATGTCATCAGTACCATTTTTCCCTTATTAAACTTTACGAAAGTATTGTTCCAGTCCTTAGGTTATTCAAAATATTTTAGTCTGCTTTTTAAAACGCATGTCCATATATTTGATGGATCATATCAGTTTATTCTCGGGTCTTTCAACAAATTCAATAGGTGAAACATTTATATAACCGAATGATGTAGTGGGGGTGACGTAGACAATGTTCCTGATAATCAGCCAAATAGGGCTGATTTGTTGTTGTTGACAACATGCCTGATAGATTTGTTAATTGAAAGTAGCCCTTACCTTAATCCGATTTAGCATGGATAAGTGATTAATGAATCAATCTATTCTGTTGATATCAAAATAAATATCCTTATCAATATTTGTATTATACAATTCTATTTTTATTCACCTTTTGGCATGTAGACAGATACTTAAGGGAAATAATCAGATAAAATTTGTTTTCCACTCTTTTGGGCAAAAAAATTAAAAATGCTAATTTATCAGTTAAATTAACAAAAAAACAGACAATAAATAAAGCCAACGACTGTTGGTTTTTTGTATTTAATAATAAAACTATTCCTAATCACTTTATATTCCAATGGTAATTTCCTTATTGAAGAAACATTTGATAAATTAAACTATCCCCCATTTAGTCCCTTTTAAATACATTCTTTTACATTCATTGGCATAACATTTAAAATGATATATAATTAAATTTGTTGATAAATCAACGTTTGCAAGAATCGGAACATCGTAAAAACAAAATTAAGCAATATTATCCCTATTTATATAAGAATGAGAAACCAATTTTGATTTAAAGTTTAGAAGGTGTAAAGATGAAAATTTCCAAAAGAATCATCACTTTTATTTTATTAGTCACAGTGTTGACATTTACATTAGTTGTTTATAAATTACCCTATTATGTTTATCAACCAGGTGGTGTTAATGCTTTAACAGAAGTTGTTAATGTTAATGGCGGATATAAAAGTGAAGGAGAAATGTATTTAGTCACCGTTAGTGGCGGACAACCGACAATTTTAGAATATTTATTTGCAAAGTTTCAATCGTTTCATGAAATTGTTCCGTTAGAACAAGTTCGTCCAGATGATATGACACAGGAAGATTATTTACACTATCAGTTAAAATTAATGGATGGATCCCAAAATGCTGCTGTTGTTGTTGCTTATAAAGCAGCGAATAAAAAAGTAACTTTTATTGATAACGGTATTTATGTCATGGGTGTTATTAAGGGAATGCCGGCAGAAAACTTTGTGAAAATTGGTGATCGATTTATATCTGTTGACGATCAACCGATTAAAAATAGTAAACACTTAATCAATTATGTTGAACAATTACAAGAAGGAGATACTATTACAGTTACTATTGACCGTTATGGAGAAAAATTGGTAGAAAAAATTCCTATATCGACGTTTCCTGATGATCCTGAAAAAGTGGGCATCGGTATAAGATTAGTTAATGATACAGAGGTAAGTGTCGAACCGGAAATATCTTTCGATAGTGGAAAAATTGGTGGACCAAGTGCTGGCTTAATGTTCGCCTTAGAAATGTACGATCAATTAATGGAAGATGATATCACAAAAGGGTATCAAATTGCGGGAACCGGTGAAATAGATGATACTGGAATGGTTCATCGAATTGGTGGAATTGATAAAAAAGTAGTCGCTGCTAATAAGTCGGGAATAGAAATCTTTTTTGCCCCTAATGAAAATGGTAAAAATAATTCTAATTATGAGGAGGCAAAGGAGGCTGCCTCGAAAATAAATAGCAAGATGGAAATAATTCCTGTTGATCATTTTTCCGAGGCTTTAGAGTATTTAAAAGGATTACCAAATAAATAACTTCTTGTTAAAATTGGGGGTTCCAGTGGTGTACTCGACTAAAAGTTTTTATGCGGTTGGCTGGAACCTTTAACTCCTCGTTGATTTTATCAATTAAGCGATAACTACACACTATCTACTAATGCTGATAAAAAATTGGTAGTTGAAATTCCTGATTTCGTAATTTTATCTGTATTGATGGAGAAAGTATACTGTAATATACTTGTAGAGCTTTTTCATCAGCATAGAGTAAAGAAGAATATTTTGCATTTAAATTTGAAATTAACGGTAATTGTAATTGCTTTTTGATTAAATTTAAATATATCCTACCTGTTTTTGTCATTCCTAATAATCGTAAGTAAGGAACAGAAGGCAATCGTGTCACTGATTCACTTTCCTTTTTAGAGGTGTTTGTTAAAATATGTGTTGCCATTCGTTGTAATCGGACCTCGGTATATCTCTTCGTTTTTAAGGCTTTCATCCATTCTTGAAATGAATGGGCATGTTGGATTGTTTTCTTTATTCGATGTTCTAACCCTTCATCCACCCCTTGAATTGAAGCAAGTTGTTGTAATGACATCGATGTAATACGATATCGTAAGTAAGGAAAGTATGCTTCCCACATATGCCATTTCCGAGAAAGTTTGTAGTATTCTTTTAGCTGGTGGATTGTTGTTTCTGGTAATGCATCAGTAACAGATGGTGTCCAGTCGTGATTAAGTAGTTCTTTACGGATGCTCGTTGCACTAGCAATTTTATTTGTTATCACACTCTCATGGTAATCACTTTTAATCCGCTTAATGGTTTCTGGTTCAATATCAAATTGATGATTTAAAATTTGCTTCACATAACTAAATCCGAGTATATTGTTAGGTTGCATCATATCAACATGTTTCATGCCGATTAATTCAAATGCTCTGCTATTAGCCAATGGATAGGATAATCCTTCCGCTAAATAACGTTGAACGTGTTCGTCAAATTTATCCTGACTGCTTTTTAATAAGTAATAACTATCGATAAATGATTGTATATTCCCTGATTCACTGCCAAAGCAAATATTTTCAACACCAATCTCATTCAAAGATAGAACAGCACCTTTAGCAAACAAATGACTGCTCTGAACAGCATAATGATAAGGTAATTCAAGGACAATATCAACTCCACTAGCTAAAGCGGCTTTTGTTCGATGAAATTTATCAATGATGGCAGGTTCCCCTCTTTGTAAAAAGGAACCACTCATAATGGCAATGATACAGTCAGCATTTGTTTTTTGTTTTGCTTTTGCCACATGATATTGATGACCATGATGGAAAGGGTTATATTCAACAATAAGTCCGCAAGCTTGCACAACAACATCTCCTAAATATTCTTTTATGTTATAATTGTATCAAGTTTAAAATAGTTTTAACAATGGTTATACCGCATAATATTGCAATAAGTGTAGGATAATGAGAATGATTGGTTATATTAGGGAATATCACTTATTAAAATCTTAATTTACTTGACAAAACAACGATTTCCTTTTAAAATTACTCTTGTTGCCTTGAGGTGATTTATTTGATATTTTCAATTGCTGATTTACAACAAAACGCAATGCACCAACCTTTTAATTTTGATGAAACAATCGATGTATCAGACATTGTTAAATTAAACAATGATATTCGGAGTATTGATTTAGTTCATGTAAAAGGATATTGTGTCATTGATGAACAAGAATTTATCTTCCAATTCAAAATTAATGGGGAAATGATATTACCATGTTCCAGAACGTTAGTAGATGTTCCTTATCCATTTTCAATTGATGCCACTGAAATTTTTACATTTAAAATGGAGGAAGTCAATACAAAGGAAGAGACTAATGTTCACGAAATTTCCGGCAATACCATTGACTTAACACCAGTAATTAAGGAAAATATAATTTTAGAGACCCCATATAGAATTATTTCTGATGAAAAAATGATTGATAAAGGAAAAGGTTGGGAGTTTCATACAGAAGATTTACTGGAACAAAAAAAGGAAAATGAGATAGATCCTCGTTTAAGTAAATTACAACAGTATTTAAAAGATAAAAAATAACGATATTTTCTTCATTTTTAAGGAGGTGTACGTGATGGCAGTACCAAAGAGAAAAACATCTAAAAAAGTTAAAAATCAACGCCGTACGCATAAAAAATTACATGCCCCGGGACTAATTGAATGTTCAAATTGCGGTGAACTAACGAAGCCACACTACGTTTGTAAATCATGTGGACATTATGATGGAAAAGAAGTTGTTGAAAAATAATGAAAAAGGTACTGTATCTTTGTTTGAGGATATAGTATCTTTTTTTAATTATCTGTGGTTTAAAATAGTTAGTTATCCCAGACTTAAAAAATAGAAAGGTGTTTAGTGATGGATAAACCAATTATCTATGAGGAAAATGAAGACTATGGAATTATTTATTTAAATCGCCCGGAAAAACGTAATGCCATTTCAATTAACATGGCTAAACAATTAAACGAACTGTTAACAAAAATCAAAAATCGTCCATTATTATTTTTAATGATTAAATCCAAAGGAGATACTTTTTGTGCTGGTGGTGATTTACATGATTTTCATGGAAAATTATCAAAAGTGGAAATTACAGAACAATTACAGTTAATGAGAGATGTCCTGGCGCAATTAATTACCTTTCCTGTACCGACGATTTGTCTTTTACAAGGGGATGCATTTGGAGGGGGATGTGAACTTGCTACATCATGTGATATTAGGATTGTAAAAGAAGGCACCCGTTTCGGCTTCGTACAAACTAACTTAGGCATACTTCCAGGATGGGGTGGTGGGGCAATCTTAAATCATAAGGTAGACCCAAGTTTCGCCTTACAGTGGTTAATTAGTGGATCTGTCTATAATGCTCAATATTTATATGAAAAAGGATGGATCCAACAAATTATTTCAGAAGATAAATGGCATGATGAATCCACCTATTTACACACCTATAAATCGAAGTCATTGTTACAAATGCGCCATTTGAAAAGCCAATTTATGGAATCATTACAAATACCAACGCTAATTGAAAAAATGGATAAAGAATTAGCAAACTGTGCCCAATTATGGGGTTCTGAGGAACATCAGAGACAAATCGAACGTATTTTGGACAAGTAGATGTTTTAATCTAGTTTAATTTTAAATAAATCCACATTGTAAATAAATATTCTCGTATTTTCTTATTTATTTCTATTCTATCAATTAGGTCATATACATATAGTGATAGAAATGAAGAGGAGTGGGATACGATGAATAAATTAAGGCAAGACGGTTGGACTCAAGATGATGATATTTTATTAGCAGAAATTGTATTAAGCCATATACGTAACGGAAAAACCCAACTAGATGCATTTAAAATAGCAGCGGGTAAATTATCAAGAACTCCAGCGGCATGTGGATTTCGTTGGAATGCAACAATTAGGCATCAATATGAAGATGCCATATATTTAGCGAAAAATGCTCAGAAACAGCAACCGATGCAAAATAATCTTCCTATTAATCAGGAGCAACAATTTAAACAGGGACAATCACTTGATTCCGCCATCACATTGTTGAAAAATTTAAAAAATCATGTCATTCAACAGGAGCAAACAATTAACAATGAAAGTCAATTAGTCCATTTACAAAAAGAAAATCGTCAATTAAAAATAGAGATAAAACGTTATGAGGAAGCATGGAAGGAAATGGGGAATTTGTGGGAATGGATTAAAAGTGAAAAATGAACATGAGCTTATTCATGTTCATTTTTTCAATCATTATCGATATCAATTTTTCACTCTGGTTGTAATGCCTCTTTTACCCCTTGGGGAAGCCAAATATATGGGTTTTCTCCCAAATCTCGTTCCATGTTATATGAAACAGCCTCAAAGCCCATTCTCTCCCAAAAGTCGCTAGAATCTACAAATGGATTAGTTTTAATAGGCAAATTAAAGCCCTTAGCAAAGTCTACAAGCATTTTTCCATAGCCATTTCCACGATATTCGTTTAAAACCTCTAATTTAAATAACACCAAATAGTCTTGTGGGGGATTAAAATAATGATCATATTTCGAAGACCGTTTATATAAACTCATTCGTGCAACTAATCGATCACCAAAGTAAATTCCATAAAAAGGTGATTCACTATCATTTTCAACAATTTCATTTTGTAAATCTTCAAGCATTGATAATTCCTGAATACCATACGCCTGAAATTGTTTAAAATCCTCTAAAGTTTTGTAATTAATTAATAGACGTTCTATCTTTATACCCATCTTTCATCCCTCATTTCACTTCCTATAATTGTTTACTACACCCATATTATAATATAAGATAAATGATAGTTCCACTTTGACAAGTATACATTATGTAGTGGATATGGAAGGATATCATTTTAACACGTCACAAATATGGTTTAAGGGATGATAAAAATCGTCCTTATTTGTTTTTAGTGAAGGATATGGAACAACAAGGAAGAAAGGGGATCCACATAATCTAAAGTGAAAGATTGGATATTACTGTATTAAATAGAATACGGTAATATAAAAATGACAGCGGATGTGGATTAGATCAATTGCCACCCTTTCTTCTTTTATGATGTTGTTGACTATTTTGGATTAATCAAAGATAAAGTTGACTTAAAGGGATTGGAAGGGTAATTCCTGTCGTATATGATTGTAAGTTATTTTAATAAGAGGATTAATTTAATTGTTTTATTTTTCAGTAACTATCCTTATAGAAATCTAATTGGATCAATTTGTTCCGCAATACCATAGTTGTTGGATCTATTAGTATAAGTGGGATTTTGCTTAAGGAATAGACACTAATTCGTGTCTAGTGATAGTTGTGAATTTTGAGGGAGTATAAGGTTTCGAAATAGGGGGTTTAGTAAATAATATACGAAGTTGTAGAAACTTTGGGATGCTGTTGTATTAGATATTGATCATGTTTCGGAAGGATTGCAAGAGTTTTATATTAAAAGGATTTTCACCGTGGGATGTAGCAGAAGGCAGAGTAATTTTATATGAAGTTGGTGGAATTGCATCAAGAAATATTGGAGCTAGAATAAATAAATTAGATAAGGAAATGGAAGTTATATGTAATAATGTTTTACATGAAAAGGTGATAGTGAATTATTTAAGTGAATGGGAAAATAATTCACAGACATATATGAATCTGGAAATAAAAGAGACAAATTAAAAATGTTTAAAAATAAATGTTGCAATAAAATTTAAAATGTATTATGATAATTAACAATGGTTAAGCGTTTACCTAAAAGTGCAATGAAAACGCTAACAGATGAATTGATTGTAGATATATTAAAATTACAATTAGTATATTCGTATAAAATACGATTAAATCCACTGACTAAAGGTTGTAATTTATAAAAAAACGGTAAATATTGTTCCGTTTATTAAGCGCTTACCCTAAATGAAAATTTTTATACGGAAGACCTCACTTCCGTTTGGTAAAGGAGGAGAATAATATCACGAAAAAAATATTGTTTGTATCTGATTTAGATGGAACCCTTTTAAACAATCAACATGAGGTTAGTGAGAAAAATGTAAAAGCTATTGAAAAGTTTAAATCTAATGGTGGGTTATTTACGTTTGCAACTGGGAGAATGGAAGAGACAACTTTACCGTACGTAGATAAGTTAAATATTAATATTCCACTTATTTCTTATAATGGTGCTAGGTTATATTGTCCAATTACCAAAAAAGTAATCTTTGAAGAAAGAATGAGTGTACCAGTAGATATTTGGGAACTTATTCTAAAAGTAAAACAACCTATGGGAGTCTTTATATATAAAGATAATCAACCCTTCGTACTTAAACGAAATGAGATTGTAGAGGAATTTGAAAGAAAAGAAGGATTTACATGTAAAGATGGTAGTCTTGATGACTTTATCGAGGGTTCAATTTCCAAAATACTCATCATCATGAAAGCGCTATCTGATTCAGAAAAAGTACCAGCTCTTCAGGTACTTGAGGATGAAATAAAAGTCAGTGAATTTTCTTGTGAATCAGTTTTTTCTGAAGTAAATTACTTGGAGATTCTTCCAAAAGGTACATCTAAGGGAAAAGGTCTAGCCCGATTAATCGATTATCTTGGAGAAAAGGAAATTCATACTATCGCCATTGGGGATAATTTGAACGATATACCGCTTCTTACTGTTGCTAATACCGGAATTGCTGTCCGGAATGCACAATCAAAGTTAAAGGGGGTCGCTGATTTAGTTTTAGATCAAAATAATGATGAACATGCAATTGCTTATGTCATTGAAAATGTAATTGCCAAAGAAAAGCTAGATCATATTTCACTGACAGACAATATGTAGATAAAAATAAAAAATTATTATGGAGTGATTTTAATGAAAATAGGCTTTTCTATTCAAGACCCAGCGTTTAAAAAAAATGATAAGGTATTACTTGCAAGTCACAATAGTTTTGAAGAATTTATTACATCACTTAAGTCAAAGGGCGTTAAATCCATTGAAATTAGAAAACTTTCAAGGGAACTTGATCAGAATACATATGAAGCATATAACAAATCCATCCAAAAAATATGGGATATAGGGTTGGAAATAACGATTCACGGAGATTTAACAGGTGAACTATCTGGGGATAGATTTGTAGATGTTTACCCATCGATGGAGTATATCTTAGACAATTATAAGAAATACCAAAGTAAACTAGTAATGACGTTACATGCTCTTCAAGAGAAAAGAGAGCAATCTAAATTTAGTTCTAAGGAACTGAAAGAACAAACTATTGAGATGTTAAATGATTGGACACAAAAGGTAGAATCAGAAAATTTACCAGTTTACTTTGCTCTTGAAAATAATCGTAGTAAGGAAAAATCTATTGATCCAGGCAACTCCTGTAAAGGGGTGGTGGAGATGGCTGAAAGTGTAGATCATCCTAATCTTGGTATTTGTTGGGACATGGGACATTTGTATTCAAACCTGTTAGCTGGGACAGAGCTAGAATTAGAATTAGGTGATCTGCCACCTAAGGAATTTTTGGAAAAGGTATATCACACACATATTCATGGACTTAATTCAGTAGGGGGAACCCATTTTCCATTGACGGAGGAATACACTTTACCAATTGAAAGCTATGTAGATACCCTGAAAGAACACGGATATGATGGAGCTTATAATCTAGAACTTAGCTTTGATCGGTATAGTAAAGACATGTCTGTTGCTGAAAAAGTCATTGCGTCCGTGGCAAGATTAAAGGAGTTGTAGGTAATGAGTTTAGAAATAGATGAAAAATTCTTTGATCAAGTTTTTTACCAAGCAAAGAAATGGGTATTAGAGGCAGGGGCAAACATACGGAAAAAAATTAATGAACCAATGGTTATCAATACAAAATCAAACCCAAATGATCTTGTTACAGAAACAGATAGAGAAACGGAAAAATTTTTTGCTGATAATATTAGAGGGAAATATCCAAAGCACTTACTTTTAGGGGAAGAAGGCTATGGGGATAATGTCACTTCTTTAAACAATACTATATGGATTGTGGATCCAATAGATGGCACAATGAATTTTGTTCATCAAAAAAGAAATTTCGCCATCTCTCTTGCTGTCTTTCACCAAGGAATTGGGGAGTTTGGGTTAGTTTATGATGTTATGGAAAATATACTCTATAGTGCAAGAAAAAATAGTGGAGCATACAAAAACAATGTTAAATTAAAACCACTGATTCCTAAAAAGCAAATCGAAAAATCAATCCTATCATTTAAGCATGAATTATTATGTGAAAATGATCATTTTGATCGAAAGGTAATTGAAAATCTTGTTAATCAAATTCGATCTACTAGACTACGGGGATCAGCTGCATTAGAAATTGCTCATGTTGCTGAAGGAATAACAGATGGTTATATATCAAAAGAATTATCTCCTTGGGATATTGCTGCGGGAATGATAATTATAAAAGAGGTTGAAGGAGAAATGACAAGAAGTAATGGAGAGTACATAAAACTTCTTGAAAAAGGATCAATTTTAGTATGCAATCCAGGTATTCACAAAAAGATTGTATCAGGATACCTAAAGAGTTGGTTAAGAAAATAATCGACTCACTATCTTTTGAAAATATTTAAAGGAGGTATGCAAACTAAATTTTACTTGACTATTTTATAACAGTTAATGGTTATCACGAAGGGGGTGGGGGAGTGGCTTGAATCAACTAAATATTTTATTAACTTGCAATAATATATTTTAAAAGACATGTTTCAGAAGGATTTTAAAGTAAATAAAATTTTATACGGGGAGTGTTTATAGTGAAAAAGATAAATAAGGCTGTAATTGGTGTATTGTTTCTATCTCTTCTTCTTATAATTTCAGCATGTGGAGGAAATAATGATGCCGAAACAAGTAAAGGAAATGCGGATAATAATGAAAATGTGGAAAACGGAAAGAGTGAAGAAAGTAGTTGGTTAGAAAAAGCAAATTTAGATGCGGATGAACCTATGGATGAACTGTATGAAAAAGCAAAAGAAGAGGGAAAACTAACTGTCTATTCTTCTACAAGTGCTGTTATGAATGTGGTTGAGAACTTTGAGAAAGACTATCCAGGTATAAAAGTAGAGGCTACTAAATTAAATGACGTGGAAATGACAGAAAAAATTAAAAGGGAACAAGAAAGTGAAGTCTATCAAGCGGATTTAACTTTTTCAAGTGGAAATAATGGGGCTTTCCAAAGAGAATTAATTGATGAGGGTTTACTCCATATTTATAACCCTTACTCGGAAAAATTAATCGAACCATATAATCAGAACCCCCTTTTACAAATTACAGCAGAAGCATATGCAGTAATGTATAATACAGATAAAAATGATGGTCCACCTATTGATAATTGGTGGGATTTAACTAAACCTGAATGGGAAGGAAAGGTATTATCAAATGATCCATTGAGTTCCGCAAATTTATCAAGTCTTTTCCTATCTTTTATGGCTAATCCCGAAGAAATGGCGGATGCATACGAAGAAGAGTTTGGTGAAGAAATTGTTTTAGATGGTACTAAAAATGCGGGTTATGAATTTGTCAAAAGATTAATGGACAATGGACTAGTTCTATTGAAATCAGGTGGTGATGCAGTAGATGGGGTAGCCCTTTCAACAGATGACACTCCGCCTTTGGCTATAGCCTCGACAGTATCGCTAAGGGATGTTGTAAATCAGGACTACAATATTGCTATTGTTGAAGATATTAAACCTAGGGTATCATCCCCAATTTTAAAGAGCTTTACAGTAGCTAATAATGCGGAAAATGTAAATGCTGCTAAACTATTTATTAAATATATGGCAGGTGGAGATGATGGAAAAGCATTAGGATTTGAACCACTTAACACACCTGGAACATGGGCATTAAGATCCGATATAGAACAAGATTTTGGCACAATTGTTACAACGTATGAGGAACTCAACTGGTGGGACAGAGATGACGATTTCATTTATGAAAATACTGGTGAATTAAGAGATTTCCTATTGTCAATTCAATAGTAACATAATGATATTAGGTGAAGTAATAGCGGATATCCCCGTAAATCTAATTTACGGGGATATTAAATATAAAAGCATTATTAAGATAATAAATCCGATTTATATGAAGTATGTATTCTATTGGCAATAATTATGAAATAGAAGGGTTATATGGATTATATGCTTTAAAAAATAAAATACTTGAAAGAATGAAGGGTTTACAAAACGTACAATTAGTATTGGGGGTAAGGGATTGGGATCAAATAAGGGATTGAGAAAAAACCGAATTATTAATTTTTTTAAAGGTGCAATTACAAACCCAATTTATATTTTTAGTTTTATAGCAATTTCATTTTTGATATACACGGTAATTGTACCATTATTGGAGATTGTAAAAACCACATTCCAATGGAATGTTAGAGATATGGAACCAGAGGCAGTACCGGGAGAATTCACATTATCTCATTGGATAACCGTATTTTCAAGTGACATAAGTCAAGCTATGCTATATAAACCTATGTTCAATGCGTTAAGTATTGGTATTACAGTATCAATTTTTGCTTTGGCGCTAGGTGCTGGTTTGGCGTGGTTAATTGTTAGAACAGATTTACCGTTTAAAAAGACAATTGGTTTTCTGGTTATTTTACCTTACATGTTACCATCTTGGTTTAAAGCCTTTGTATGGTTAATCGTTTTCAAAAATGACAAAATAGGTGGTGGAGGTGGACTATTCCAGTATATTACTAATATCGCCCCTCCGGATTGGTTGGCATATGGGTTTTTACCAATAGTCCTAGCGCTATCTACACACTATTATGTATTTTCATACTTATTAGTAGGAGCAGCTTTAGGTTCGATGGGAAGTAGCTTAGAGGAATCAGCCGGAATACTTGGGGCAAGTCGATTTAGAACAATGAGGAAGATTACATTTCCACTAGTTTTACCAGCTATTCTATCCGCATTTATTCTCATTATCTCTAAAGCAATTGGTTCGTTTGGTGTTCCTGCATTTTTAGGGCTTCCCGTTAGGTACTATACACTTTCAACAATGATATATAGTAATATTGGAAGTGGAAGACCAACTGAGGGATATATATTGTCCTTAGTTTTAATTGTTTTAGCAAGTTTAATTATTTATTTCAACCAAAAAATACTTGGAAAAAGAAATTATGAGACCGTAGGCGGTAAGGATTCCAGCAATCGATTAACACCACTCGGAAAATGGAAAATACCTGCACTTGCAGGTATAGGTAGCTTTATTATGCTAATTAGTGTTGTCCCTTTATTTCTATTATTTTGGCAAACACTAATGCTAAGAACGGGAGATTATAGTTTTAAAAATTTAACTTTACATTATTGGATCGGTGATTCAATTCCAAATATTGCTGCGGGTGCAGTTGGTGTACTTAAAAATGACACAATTATAAATGCATTTAAAAATTCCATTATACTAGCATTAACAGCATCAGTAGTAGCTGCATTAATTGGATTAATACTTGGTTATGTAATAACAAGAGGAAAAGGTTTACCCTCTAAATTAATTGACCAAATGTCCTTTTTACCATACTTAATACCTGGAATTGCTTTAGGAGGAATCTTCCTTTCCATGTATTCTAAACCAACTCTTTTGCTCCCATCTTTATATGGGACATTAACTATCCTTATTTTAATAACTGTAGTCAAAGAACTACCATTTGCAGCAAGAGCAGGTACTAGTACAATGATTCAAATTGGAGGAGAGTTGGAAGAAGCCGCTAAGGTTTCAGGGGCCTCTTGGTTAAAAAGATTTATGAAAGTTTTACTGCCTCTAAGTAGAAAAGGACTTTTAACTGGATTTATTTTAGTATTTATAAGTGGTATGAAAGAATTAGACCTAATAATTATGTTAGTAACGCCAGCTACCAGTACCTTAACTACACTTACTTTTGACTTTCAAGAAGGTGGATACCCTCAATTAGCCAATGCGGTTGTTGCAATTATTATTGTAGTGATTATTGTTGTTTATATTTTAACTACCACTATAGGAAAAACAGATATTTCACGTGGAATTGGAGGTAAATAGGATGAGTGAAATTATATTAAATAAGGTAAATAAATATTTTGGTGATAACCATGTATTGAAAAATATTAAGTTAAATATAAAAGATGGTGAATTTATGACATTATTAGGCCCCTCTGGTTGTGGAAAAACAACTTTATTACGTTCAATTGCGGGCCTTGAAAATCCGGAAGGTGGAATTATCACTATAGGAGATAATGATGTTGTTAATGGGGAAGAAAAATACTACGCCCCTCCGGGTAAAAGGGGCCTAAACCTAGTGTTTCAAAGCTATGCACTTTGGCCACATATGACAGTTTTCGAAAATGTAGAATTTGGGCTGAGCGTAAAAAAAATGGGTAAGTCCGAAATTAGGGAAAAGGTTGAAGAAGCACTTGAAAGATTACAGATTAATCAATTAATAGATAGATATCCCTCTGAGTTATCAGGTGGACAACAGCAGCGAGTTGCTATTGCTAGAGCAATTGTTACAGAACCAAGAGTCCTTCTACTAGATGAGCCCCTTTCTAATCTTGATGCAAAATTAAGGGTAGAAATGAGAACCGAATTAAAGAGGTTGCACCATGATTTAAAAACAACAATTATTTATGTGACTCATGATCAAGTTGAAGCATTAACGCTTTCTAGTAGAATAGCAGTATTTTTTGAGGGGGAGTTGGTACAGGTAGATACACCACAGGAACTTTATCGAAAACCCATCGATCTGAGAGTTGCGGATTTTATAGGTAATCCGACAATAAACTTTATTAAAGCATCAGGTAACTATGAGGATGGAAGTCTACACATTAATTCCCCATTGGGTAAAATTCAATTTGAATGTGAAAATAACTTATCTACAAATTTGACAATGGCATTGAAGCCCGAAGATATTATCATCCATAATGAAAAGATAGAAAACAGTATTGAATGTAATGTTTATTCGGTACTCCCTGCAGGATCGGAAACTTTAATTCATTTAACAACCGGAAATGAAGAATTAATTGTAAAGGTAATGGGAGAAGTAAATTTTGATATGGATAGTAAAGTTTGGATAACTTTTAAAGAACATAAAATATGTATTTATGATGATAATGGGAAGATGATTCCTTTTAATGGTGTAAAGGTATACAAACACTCTTGATAATATTATCTAACTTGAAACTTCAGATAATAAATAATAATCTGTAAAATAAGATGTACGGGGTGATTTAATGGAAAAAATAAACGTCGGTATAATCGGTGCGGGTAGAATTGGTCAGCTACATGCAAACAACATATTAAAATCGGATTTATTAGACCTAAAGGCGATTACCGATATTAAAATAGATCATTTAAGAAATACAAATATTGAAAAACAGGTATCTGTCATTACAACTGATGCAAATAAAATATTTGCTGATCCAGAAATAGATGCAGTCATCATTTGTTCTTCAACAAATACACATACAGACTATATAAAAAGAGCTGCCTATGCTGGTAAACATATATTTTGTGAAAAGCCGATTAGTTTTAATTTGAGGGATACAAAGGCTGCATTACAAGTAGTGGAAGATGCCGGTGTTAAATTTCAATCCGGATTTAACCGTCGATATGATAATAATTTCCGAAAAGTTTATGAAAGTGTACGTGCTAATAAAGTGGGGGATCCCCATATCATTAAAATCACTTCACGTGACCCTGAAATCCCATCCGAAGAATATGTGAAAAATTCCGGGGGAATGTTTATGGATATGACGATACATGACTTTGATATGGTTCGATATTTGGCTGGAAGTGAAGTAACTGAAGTAAGTGTGAAAGCAGCAAATCTAGTTGACCCGTTGTTTAGAAAATATGATGATGTTGATACGGCTATTATTACGTTAACATTCGAAAATGGAGTCATTGCAGTCATTGACAATAGTAGAAAAGCTGTTTATGGATATGATCAACGGATTGAGGTTTTTGGTAGTGAAGGGGTTGTTACAGCGGGTAATGAATATAAATCAAATGTGCAAATTTCAACAAAAGATACTTCAGTATTTGATAATCCTAAATATTTCTTTTTAGACAGATATAAAGATGCATATATTGAAGAAATCAATTCATTTGCGGAAGCATTACTCTGCAACAAGCCATTATCATGTACAGGTGAAGATGGATATAAAGCGGAGTTATTAGCCCATGCTACACATATTTCATGGAAAGAAAACCGATCTGTAAAAGTTTCAGAATTGGAATTAGTGAACACGTAATTGTATTGCATAATAGTTATTTTCGTAGTAATATTGTAGTTGATTAAGCGCTTAACTTAAGTGGAGGTATTAACGTGTCAAAATTACTTTTGAAATCTCAAAGTCCCAAACCGAACGGAAATATTTTGAATGTTACTCCAGAATCAGCTAATTGGGAGTATGTAGGGTTTCAAGTTTATCAATTAAAAAAGGGAAATACCCTTGAAAAATTAACGAAGGAGAATGAAGTTTGTCTCGTTCTTTTAACAGGAAAGGCGAATGTTCAAACAAATAAAGAGAGGTTTTCCGAAATTGGTAACCGGATGAGTGTATTTGAGAAGGTCCCACCATTTTCAATATATGTGCCAAATGATGATTCCTATCTTGTTGAAGCATTAACAGATGTTGAAATCGCAATTTGTTTGGCACCTGGGAAAGGGAATCATAAAGCACGTTTAATTGCTCCGTCTGATGTCGGGGTGGAAGAACGTGGTTCTGGCAAAATGAGTCGGAAAATCCACAATATTTTACCAGAAGACAAAGGGGCAGATAGTTTACTAGTTGTGGAAGTTTTTACCCCAGACGGGAATACATCCAGCTATCCACCACATAAGCATGATGAATTAAATTTACCAAATGAATCCTATTTGGAGGAAACATATTATCATCAAATCAATCCTGAACAAGGATTTGCATTTCAAAGGGTTTATAACGATGACCGGAGTTTGGATGAAACGCTATGTGTTGAAAATAAAAGTGTCGTTCTAGTACCAGAAGGATACCATCCAGTGTCCTGTGTTCCAGGTTATGAATCCTATTATTTGAATGTTATGGCGGGACCTGTAAGAACTTGGAAGTTTCATAATGATCCAAACCATGAATGGTTATTTTAGTATCCCGATATTTCATTGACTATGAAGTATTGGAATGACTAGTTAAAGGATTAACTAAAATTTTAACTATAAATAAATGGGAGGCTTCAACATGTGAATTATTTATTGTTTTTTTTAAATATTGAAGGTGAACTATATATACGGATATTATTAGGTGCAGTTTTAGGTTTTTTAATTGGAATGGATAGGGGATATAAAAATAAACCTGCAGGGGTAAAAACGTTTATGTTTGTAACCGTAGCATCTACTTTGTTAACAATTATCTCCATTGAAAGTGTAGGGAGATACGGAGAAATTAATCATTTAGTCAGGATGGACCCACTTCGACTTGCAGCACAAATTGTCTCTGGTTTAGGTTTTTTAGGGGCGGGAGTAATTTTAAAAGACGGTCTAGAAGTTAGGGGGTTAACAACGGCTGCAATGATTCTTTTTGCCGGTGGTGTTGGTATAGGAATTGGTGCAGGATATTACGGTGTAGTAATTTTTGCAATGTTTAGTTCATTAATACTTGCACGAATTGGCGAAAAGCTAGAAAAAGTATTAAGAAAAAAAGAAATCATTGATCCACCTTCTAATAGCAATCGCTCGGAAGGATAGGTATATTTCTAAAATAGATATTTAATTAAATATGAGAATGGGGGGAGAATCATGTATCAATTAGACATTCCTAAAAATCGTTCCATCGACATCATTGGGATTGGTCGGTTATGTATTGATTTAAATGCAGATCAAATTAATCGACCAATGGAGGAAACTTCCTCATTTACAAAATATGTAGGTGGTTCACCGGCGAATATAGCTATTGGTGCAGCCCGTCTGGGACTAAAAAGTGGCTTTATCGGTAAAGTAGCAGATGATCAGATGGGACGATTTATCGTCCAATATTTGCAAGAAAACGAAATAGATATATCTGAAGTTTCAGTCGATAACACTGGTGCAGTAACAGGTTTAGCATTTACGGAAATTAAAAGCCCTGAAGACTGTAGTATATTAATGTATCGGGATAATGTGGCTGATTTAATGCTAGAAACGACTGATGTATCGGAAGATTACATTAGCCAGACGAAGGTACTTCTTGTTTCAGGAACAGCCCTTGCTGCAAGTCCATCCAGAGAAGCCGTATTTTTGGCTTTAGATTATGCAAGAAAGCACGATGTTATTGTCGTTTTTGATTTAGATTATCGTCCATATACTTGGAATTCTGATAAGGAAACAGCAGTTTATTACAATTTAGTAGCGGAAAAATGTGACGTAATTATCGGTACAAGAGAAGAATTTGATATGATGGAACAGTTTGAAAAAGGGAAACAGACCGATCAACAAACAGCACAAAAATGGTTTGATTTTCAAGCAGAAATAGTCGTTATCAAACATGGGGGAGATGGTTCCATCACATATACGAAGAACGGTGATGCTTACCAAGGTGGAACATTTAAAACAAAGGTATTAAAAACATTTGGTGCAGGAGATTCATATGCATCTGCGTTTATATATAGCTTAATGCAACAGTGGGAAATTCCAAAAGCAATGGACTATGGAAGTGCTTCAGCAACGATTGTAATTTCTAAACATAGTTGTTCTGAAGCAATGCCAACATTAGAAGAAATTGAACGTTTTATAGAGACAGCAGAAAAAATTGATGTCAATGTTTAATTTTATTTAAACAAAATTGAGGAGGTAGATATTTTTGATCGTTACTTTAAATGATGTATTGAAATATACGATGGAAAAATCTTATGCTGTACCTGCATTTAACGTGTTTGGATATGAAGATGCAAAAGCAGTAATAGAAGCAGCGGAGGAACTAAAGGCTCCAGTCATTTTAGCAACAAATAAAGTAGCGATTTCCCATATGTCGATGCCTATTTTAGGAAATATGTTATCCAAATTGGCGGAAAATGCGACTGTCCCTATTGTTGTTCACTTAGATCATGGAAGTGACTATGATACAGTTGTCTCTGCATTAAAGTCTGGATATAGCTCTGTTATGTACGATGGCTCCCAATTACCTTTAGAGGAAAATATCCAAACGACAAAAGAAATTGTGAAAGTTTCCCATGCTTTTGGAATTCCGGTTGAAGCAGAAATTGGTTCTGTCGGTTATACCGATCCAAATATGGGAATGAAAGCTACGTTAACAGATCCGGCGGAAGCAGAGGAATTTTCAAAACGTACCGGGGTTGATGCATTAGCAGTTGCAGTGGGTACTTTACACAGGATGGAAGAACAGACAGCTGATCTTCGATTCGATCTTATCGAAGAAATAGAGAGAAGAATAGATGTACCACTTGTCATGCATGGTTCTACTGGAATTCCAGATGAGGATTTAAAAAAAATTACAAAGACGAATTTTGGAAAGGTGAATATTGGTACTGCTCTTCGGATGGCATTTGGAAATACGCTTAGAAAAGAGATAGAAGAACAACCTGAAACATTTGACCGTATGGAATTATTTAAAGAACCGATGAAAGCCGTAAAGGAAGCAGCAATGGAAAAAATAAAACTATTGAATGCGGATCAATATATGTCATTGATAAAGTCATAATTGATGATTATATTTCTAGACTGTATTGGGAGGGGAAACGAAACCCTATGAATACAGAATCGTAAGAGGAGGAATTTTGTTATGAGTAAAACAACCGTCCAAACACTGAAAAACTTTATTGGTGGAGAATGGATTCAGGCAAAAACAGATAAAACAGAGCCTGTATATAATCCGGCAACAGGGGAAGTCATCGCCCATGTCCCGATTTCAACGAAAGAAGATTTAGATCATGCTGTACATGTTGCAAATAAAGCATTCCAAACTTGGAAAGAACTAGCGGTACCAAGAAGGGCACGGATTTTATTTAAATTTCATCAATTATTAGTTGAAAATTGGGATGACCTTGCGAAAATGATCACGATTGAAAATGGGAAAAATTTTAACGAATCACATGGTGAAGTGTTACGTGGTATCGAATGTGTGGAATTTGCTGCAGGTGCACCAACGTTAATGATGGGAGATAATTTAGCATCGATCGCAACTGGACTTGAGTCTGGTGTCTATCGTTATCCAATTGGAGTTGTCGGGGGAATTACACCATTTAATTTCCCTATGATGGTGCCATCATGGATGTTTCCAATGGCGATTGTCACTGGAAATACATTTGTGTTAAAACCATCTGAACGTACTCCATTACTTGCTAATCAACTTGCAGAATTACTTGATGAGGCAGGTTTACCCAAAGGTGTATTTAATATTGTACATGGGGCACATGATATTGTGAATGGACTACTAGATCATGAAAAGATAAGTGCTATTTCATTTGTTGGTTCCCAGCCAGTTGCCGAATATGTGTACAAAAGGGGAACCGCTAATTTAAAACGAGTTCAAGCACTTGCAGGAGCAAAAAATCATTCTATCGTTTTAAATGATGCCAATTTAGATAATGCATCTACACAAATTTTAAATGCGGCTTTTGGTTCTGCTGGAGAACGGTGTATGGCATGTGCCGTAGTGGCAGTGGAGGACTCAGTTGCGGATGAATTCATTGAACAGTTAGTTCAAAAAGCAAACGAAGTGAAAATAGGAAATGGATTAGATGAAGGAATCTTTTTGGGTCCAGTTATTCGAGAAGAGCATAAAGCTCGTACATTGAATTATATTGAAATTGGGGAAAAAGAAGGGGCAACTCTTATACGAGATGGTCGTAAAGATAAAAGTGCTCAATCAGGCGGTTATTATGTAGGCCCGACTATTTTTGATAATGTGACAAGTGAAATGAAAATATGGCAAGATGAAATATTCGCTCCAGTCTTATCAATTAGTAGGGTGAAAGATTTAGACGCGGCGATTAATCTAGCGAATACATCAACTCTGGCAAATGGGGCTTGTATTTTCACAAAAGATGGTGGTAGTGTACGTACATTTCGTGAAAATATTGATGCAGGTATGTTAGGTGTTAATATAGGTGTTCCTGCTCCGATGTCTTTTTTCCCTTTTTCAGGTTGGAAAGATTCTTTCTACGGTGACTTACACGCGAACGGGAAAGATGGGGTAGAGTTTTACACACGAAAAAAAGTAGTGACAGCACGTTGGGTCTAATATTCATTATAAGTCCGGAGGGAAATGAAACTTTCCGTTCGGATTTATTTCGTCATAAGCACAAAAATCTTTATGAGGTGAAGTAGATGAGATTAACGACGGCACAAGCACTAATAAAGTTTTTAAATCAACAATATGTTCGTGTAAATAATAAAGAACAAAAATTGTTTAAAGGGGTTTTCACAATCTTTGGCCATGGAAATGTACTCGGGATAGGTCAAGCATTAGAAGAAGACCCAGGTGATTTAGAAGTATACCAAGGTAGAAATGAACAAGGAATGGCCCATGCTGCAACTGCCTTTGCGAAGCAAAATCATCATCGTCAGCTAATTGCTTGTACTTCTTCTGTGGGACCTGGATCAGCTAATATGGTAACCGCAGCTGCGACCGCTACTGCGAATAATATACCTCTCCTTTTATTGCCAGGGGACACGTTTGCGAGTCGTCAGCCTGACCCTGTATTGCAGCAAATAGAACAGCCTTATGATGCAACAATTTCGACAAATGATGCTTTTCGTCCGGTGAGTAAATATTGGGATCGAATTAATCGCCCAGAGCAACTCATGTCAGCAATGATTAATGCAATGAGGGTGTTAACGAACCAAGGAGAAACTGGAGCAGTTACTATTTCATTACCACAAGACGTACAAGGGGAAGCATATGATTATCCCGATTACTTTTTTAAAAAGCGGGTACATTATTTCTCACAACAAAAACCGCAAGAACAAGAAATTGCTACAGTAGTTAAACTAATGAAGGTAAAGAAAAAACCGCTAATTATTTGCGGTGGAGGTGTCCGTTATTCGGAAGCGGCACAAACTTTGGAAGAATTTTCAGAGAAATTTAATATTCCATTCGCGGAAACTCAAGCTGGGAAAAGTGCTATACCAAGTACTCATCCATTAAATCTTGGTGGGATTGGTGTGACTGGAAATGCTGCAGCAAATGAAATTGCCAAACAAGCGGATGTAATTATCGGTGTTGGTACACGATTTACTGATTTCACAACCGCATCTAAACAGCTTTTCCAAAATAAAGAGGTCGATTTTGTGACGATTAATTTATCGGAATATCATGCTTCTAAGTTTGATGCCGTTAAAATTGTTGCAGATGTCAAGGAGGGACTCCTTACACTTACTAGACAGCTTGATAAAATTGCATATCAATCTCAATATAATGGGGAAATTGAACAAGCAAAGGTAGCATGGGCTGAGGAATTATTTCGATTGTATGCCACTGATTATACATCGGAAGATTTCCAACCGGAAGTTGCGGGTCATTTAGATAATGAGCTAGAGGACTATGAAAAGGCATTACAGTCATGCCTAACCCAAACCGCTGTTATTGGAAAAATTAATGAAATCATCGAAGAAGATTCCATTATCATTGGTTCTTCGGGCAGCTTGCCGGGAGATTTACAGAGAATGTGGGTTGCGAAAAAGCCAAACACTTACCATATGGAGTACGGTTACTCTTGTATGGGTTATGAGATTTCAGGGGCTTTAGGAGTAAAAATGGCTGAACCGAACAAAGAGGTATATTCGATGGTGGGTGATGGAAGTTATATGATGCTTCACTCTGAATTAATTACTAGTATACAAGAGAACAAGAAAATTAATATCCTTTTATTTGATAATGCTGGATTTGGTTGTATTAATAATCTACAAATGGGTAATGGGATGGGAAGTATCGGTACGGAATTTCGTAAAAGAAGTGAAAAAACTAATCAATTAACGGGAGAAGTCATTGTGACGGATTTTGCTCATAATGCTACTGCTTATGGAGCAAAAACTTATCGTGTGAGAACGATGGGGGAACTTACGGAAGCATTAGAAGATGCAAAAAAACAAACGGTGTCTACTTTATTAGATATAAAAGTTTTACCAAAAACCATGACCGACGGTTATGGTGGTTGGTGGAATGTTGGTGTTGCTGAAGTTTCGGAAAAAAGGAAAATCCAACAAGCTTTCACAGACAAGAAGGAGCAATTACAGACAGCGAGAAAATACTAGGTAGGTGAGGATATTTGTTTAAAAAGGATTCCATTAAACTAGGAATTGCACCAATTGCATGGACAAATGATGACATGCCGTACTTGGGAGCAGAGAATACGTTTGAGCAATGTATTAGTGAAATGGCACTAGCAGGATTTTCTGGTACAGAAGTCGGCAATAAATTCCCCCGTAGCATTAAAAAATTAAAAAAATCACTACAATTAAGAAATATGGAAATTGCTAGTGCTTGGTATAGTGCTTACTTAACTACAAAACCATATGAAGAAATAAAAGAAAGTTTTATAAAACATAGAGACTTTTTATATGAAATGGGGGCTAAAGTCATTGTTGTTTCTGAACAAGGACACAGTATTCAAGCAGATCCATCAAAGGCATTATTTTTGGAAAAACCTTTTTTTAATGATTCAGAGTGGGATAAACTTGCATATGGTTTAAACTCGTTAGGGGAATTGGCGCAAGAAAAAGGAATGAAGGTTGTTTACCATCACCATATGGGTACAGGTGTGCAAACTACTGAGGAAATTGATCGATTGTTATCCTCGACAAATGATGAATTAGTTTATTTACTGTATGATACTGGCCATCTCTTTTTCTCTGGAGAGGATCATATGTATATTTTAAAACGTTATGTATCTAGAATAAAACATGTCCATTTAAAAGATGTCCGTGATGACGTTGCAAAAAAGGTTAAGGAAAAAGGTTTAAGTTTTTTAGATGGGGTTCGGGAAGGAGTCTTTACAGTTCCGGGAGATGGAGTGATAGATTTTACCGAAGTATTCGAAGTATTAGCCCTATCTAATTATAAAGGTTGGATGATTGTGGAGGCAGAACAAGATCCAGCAAAGGCAAATCCGCTTCAATATGCACAAATCGCTAGGGATTATATAAAGAAAACAGCGGGAGTATGATGGATATGAAAGAAGTTAAAGTTGGTATTGTTGGAATTGGGCGGTTGGGATCGCAACATGCGGAAAATCTAGCTTATAGAATTCAAAATTGCAAGCTAACAGCCGTATGCAGTATAAGGGAAGAGGAAGTTAAAAATGCACAGGATAAGTGGGATATTCCTTATTCGTATACTGATTATGATAAAATGCTAGAAAATAAGGATCTTGATGCAATATTCATTTCTTCCCCATCTAGTAATCATTGTCATCAAATTAAAAAAGCACTAGAAGCAGGTTTTCATGTTTTTAGTGAAAAACCGCTAGGACTATATTTGGATGAAGCCTATGACGTTCGAGAAAAGGTTAACAAATTTAAGGATCAAATATTTATGTTAGGGTTTATGAGGAGATATGATCAATCGTATTTGGAAGCAAAGCACCATATAGATGAAGGTGCTATAGGAGAGCCTATTTATATACGTTGCTATGGGCTAGATCCAGCTAAACAAATGGATAGGTTTCTTAAATATGCAAAAAAGAATGATAGTGGTGGATTATTTTTAGATATGGCTATTCATGACTTTGATTTAGCTCGTTGGTATTTAGGAACGGAAGCCCGGAAAGTATGGGCGATTGGCGGCAATTATACTCGCCCAGAA
>DKGO01000143.1:0-1243 GCA_002453315.1 Caryophanales bacterium UBA6768
CTATTGACCATCTGTTATGTTGTCTTATTATTTTTATTAAAATTTATAACGAAAGAGGAGATGAAGCAAATACCAATCATACAAAATTTTATTTAAACTTTTTATATTCCTTAACAGAGGGGGTGGTTACGTTGAATAGGACAAAGTTTATTGCTGTTTTTTATGGCTGGCTGATGATATGTATTTTGTTATTACTATTTGCCTTCATCATGACAATAGTGATTAAATTAACTTCCATTAATGAATTAACCATTGTTTATGTTTCATTCGCTTTTAGCATTTTATCAATGTTTATCGGTGGCGTCGTTGTAGGACTGAAAGGAAAAGGCTATGGATGGTTACTCGGAGCAATTACGGGATTCGGATTTATTCTTTGTATATATATCATCCAGTTAACATTTTTGAAAGTTTTCTTTTCGTGGCATCAATATATTTATCATATTTCATTTATTTTAGCGACAATTTTTGGAAGTATCGTTGGGGTAAACATTGTATCTACGGAAGGAGAAAATTAAAACCTCTTTTAAAATTGTGAATTATATTATATTACATAGTCGAATGGAAATTATATATAGTTAACATTAAAAAAACAAAGCGTAAACTTAACTCCTGGTTTACGCTTCGTTTATTGATCACTATGTATGTCAATAGTATTATTGATCTAATTTAACTTCCCGAACCGCTGCACGGTCAAAAGTCAGTTTACTATTATGACATAGAATAACGATTTGATCTTCATCAATGGCATCAACAACACCGTGAAGACCACCGATAGTCACAATTGAATCACCTTTTTTAATATTCGCTTGCATTTCTCTTACTTGTTTTTGACGTTTTTGATTCGGTCGAATAAGTAAGAAATAAAAAATAACGAGCATTAATATAATCGGTGATAAGGTTACTAATGTTTCCACAATATTCCCCCTCTCTTAAAAGTTTGGAGCATTACTTTTGTTGAATCCATATTGTTCAAAAAAAGCATCTTTAAAATCGCCAAGTCGGTCTTCCTTAATTGCTTGTCTGACTCGCTCCATTAATTCTAACAGAAAAAACAAATTATGATAAGTAGTAAGTCTAAATCCTAAAATTTCATTCGTATTAATTAAATGTCTCACATATGCCCGAGTATAGTTTTGACACGTATAACAAGAGCAATGCTCATCAATTGGACTAAAATCCCGTGCATATTTCGCATTTCTTACGACGAGACGACCATTTGACGTCATACATGTTCCATTACGAG
>DKGO01000143.1:1456-34993 GCA_002453315.1 Caryophanales bacterium UBA6768
GTCATACATGTTCCATTACGAGCAATTCGGGTTGGTAACACACAATCAAACATATCAATTCCAAAAATAGACCCTTCAATTAAAGAATCAGCAGCCCCAACCCCCATTAAATATCTCGGTTTGTTATTTGGCATTAATGGAGCAATTTCTTCTAAAATATTATTCATTAAGTCCTTCGGCTCACCAACAGAAAGTCCACCAATCGCATATCCAGGAAAATCCATTGATACCAAATCACGTAGGCTTTGTTTTCGTAAATCAATATATTCTCCACCTTGGATAATTCCGAATAATGCCTGATCATTTATTCGTTGATGAGCCATTAAGCCTCGTTCAGCCCACCGAGATGTCCTTTCGACAGAGGATTTCATATATTCATATGATGCGGGATATGGTGGACATTCATCCAATGACATCATAATATCTGATCCTAAATCATTTTGGACTTGGATCGCCTTTTCCGGAGAAAAAAATAACTTTTCTCCACTTAAATGATGGCGAAAATGTACCCCTTCCTCTTGGATATCACGAATTTTACTTAAACTAAACACTTGGAAGCCACCAGAATCAGTTAAAATAGGCCGATCCCAATTCATAAAACGATGTAGGCCACCCGCCTCTTTCACTATATCTTCTCCTGGACGTAACCATAAATGATATGTATTAGATAAAATAATTTGTGCATCCATCTCAATTAATTCCTCAGGACTCATCGTTTTCACTGTTGCTAACGTACCAACAGGCATAAACATTGGTGTATCAAATGAGCCATGAGGTGTATGGACTTTTCCAAGCCTTGCCCCCGTTTGTTTACACGTTTTTATTAATTCGTAAGTCACTGCCATTAATATTATCATTCCTTTTCGGCAAAATAAACATCGCATCCCCAAAACTAAAAAACCGATACTCATTTTTGATTGCTTCGTCGTATACTTGTAAAATTACCTCCCGATTAACGAAAGCACTTAACAGCATTAAAAGAGTCGATTTTGGTAAATGAAAATTAGTAATCAACCCATCTATTGCTTGAAATTCATATGGTGGATATATAAAAATATTAGACCAGCCAGAGGCTCCCACAAATTTCCCGTTAAATTTTTGTGCCACTGTTTCTAACACACGGGTTGAGGTTGTTCCAACTGCGATAATTTTTCTGCCTTCTTGCTTTGCCTCATTTAAAATAGTTGCATTCTTTTCGCTTAATTCATAATATTCATGGTGCATCGTGTGGTCTTCAATATTATTAACTGTTACAGGTCTGAACGTCCCTAAACCGACATGAAGTGTTACAGTAACCAATTGTACCCCTTTGCCAGTTAATTTCTGCAATAAATCTTTTGTAAAATGTAAACCAGCTGTTGGGGCCGCTGCAGAACCGCTTTCCTTTGCATAAACAGTTTGGTATCTGTTAGGTTGCTTTAATTCTTGCTTAATATATGGGGGAAGTGGCATTTTGCCTAGTTTTTCTAAAACTTCCAAAAATATGCCATCAAAAGTAAATGCTAATATCCGTTTACCCTCGTCTTTGACCTGGACACATTCTGCCCGTAAAAGTCCGTCCCCAAACAGAATTACCGTACCAATTTTTACTTTTTTGGCGGGTTTTGTCAACACTTCCCATTTATGGTTGTTTAACTCATTTAACAATAGAATTTCTACTTTAGCATTCGTATCCTCTTTCACACCAAATAATCTCGCGGGTAATACTCGCGTATCATTAACAACGAGTACATCCCCCTGTTGGAAATATTCATCAATTTGGGAGAATCTATCATGAGTTATAGTAAAACTTTCACGATTGAGAAGTAAAAGTTTAGAAGCCGACCGATCTTGCAAAGGAACTTGGGCAATTAATCGTTCTGGCAGAGTAAAATCAAAGTCTTCAATATTCATTTATAAGTACCCCTATATAGTTAACGAAATTTACTAAAAATTAAAAATAGTAACGTCAATATGATACTGACAATAATTGATGTCATAATGGGAAAATGAAATGATACATTCCCTTTCTTAAAGGAAAAATCACCAGGCAGTTTTCCAAAAAACGTCCAAATAACTCCAACCATAATCAGGACAATACCAATGAAAATAAGCATCTTTCCCATATTCATCGACTATCGCTCCACTCCAAAATGATTCAATGCTTTATCTGTCACAACTCTTCCACGGGGGGTTCGTTGAATGAAACCAATTTGTAGTAAAAATGGTTCGTAGACATCTTCAATTGTTTGGGATTCCTCTCCAATTGTCGCTGCAATTGTATCTAATCCTACAGGACCAAAATTAAAATCATAAATTATTGCTTTTAAAAATTTATGATCGATATAATCTAACCCTACTTGATCTACCTGTAGCATTTCTAATGCTGTTTGTGCAGTTTCAACGGTTATTTTCCTTTCATTTCGAACTTGGGAAATATCACGGATTCGTTTTAACAAACGATTAGCAATTCTTGGTGTACCCCGTGAGCGACTCGCAATTTCTAATGCTGCTGTTTGTGAAATCTCCATATCAAAAATAAATGCAGTTCGTTCTACAATTTTACAAAGATCATCATGCTCATAATAATCCAAATGACCTAACACACCAAAGCGATCTCGTAGTGGGGCTGTTAAGAGACCAGACCTTGTTGTCGCACCAACTAATGTAAAAGGAGGTAAATCAATTCGAACAGACCTAGCAGTTGGACCACTTCCAATAACGATATCTAAAAAGAAATCTTCCATAGCGGGATATAATACTTCTTCAACGGAACGTGGTAATCGATGAATTTCATCGATAAATAAAACATCACCTGTCTCCAAGGATGATAAAATTGCCGCTAAATCCCCTGCCCTTTCAATGGCTGGTCCTGATGTAGCACGAAATTCTACACCCATTTCATTCGCAATAATTGCTGCCATCGTCGTCTTACCTAAACCAGGTGGACCATAAAGTAATACATGATCAAGTGCTTCGCCACGCATTTTCGCTGCTTGGATAAAAATAGTTAAGTTTTCCTTTAATTTATGTTGCCCTATATATTCAGCAAGTTTTGTGGGTCGGAGTGTTAATTCGATTACTTCATCATCTTCGTGTTGTTCACCTGTTATGATTCGGTCTTCCATCATTTCATTCCCCACCTTGTCACACTATTTTTTCATCAATAATGCTAATGCCTTACGAACAATATCATCAGTCTTTTTGATTTGCTCATGTCTCAATTGTGGCATCACATTTAAAATTTCCCTGTCTGTATAACCTAGGGCTTTTAATGCTTCTTCTGCCTCTATATATTGTTCCTGTCCCGTAGATTGTTCAACAGACACACCATTAGATTGTTTGAATGAAGCCACATTAACTAGCTTGCCTTTTAAATCTAACATAATTTGTCTTGCTGTTTTTTTCCCAACCCCTGGAAATTGCGTCAAATATTTTTCATCTTCACGCTCTACTGCACGAATAAAATCAGGTACATTAACTGTCCCTAATATAGCGATAGCACTTTTCGGGCCAATACCAGACACGGAAATAAGTTGTTCAAATAGAAATTTTTCATCTTCTGTTTTAAAACCATACAGTGCTTGAATATCCTCACGAACATGATGATATGTATATACAAAAACTTCTTTCCCCATTTGCTGTTGAAAAACAAAAGGATCAGGACAAAAAATTTCATAACCAATACCGGTGACATCGACAATAATAGTTCCTTCTTGTATATAAGTTAACTTCCCTTTTATATAAGCAAACATTGCATTCCCCTTAATTTATCTAATTCATTTCTACGTTATGATAGACATCTTGAACATCTTCATTATCTTCTAAAGTGTCAATTAATTTTGTTACCTTTTCTAATTGTTCTTCCCCTAATTCATTATAGGTTTCTGGGAGAAGTGTTACTTCGGCTTCTTCAATAGTAAATCCTTTTCCTTCTAAATGAGATTTAACTGATTCAAAGTCTTCTGATAATGTAAAAATTTCAAACACACCTTCAGACACCTCAATGTCCTCTGCGCCTGCCTCAATTGCTTCAAGAGTTAATTCATCTTCATCTAGTTTATTATCTTCATTTAAAATAACGATATAACCCTTTCTTTGAAACATGAAGGCAACACAGCCGCTTTCACCTAAATTCCCACCATGTTTACTGAACGCATGGCGAATCTCTGAGGCAGTTCGATTTCGATTATCAGTTAGCACATGAACAATCACTGCTGTGCCCCCAGGTCCATAGCCTTCATAGGTAATTTCTTCATAGTTTGCACCATCTAATGTACCAGTTGCTTTTTTTATCGCACGATCTATATTATCATTAGGCATATTATCTGCTTTTGCCTTTTCAATTGCTGTTCTTAATGTGGGGTTCATTTCGGGGTCCCCACCACCTTGTTTTGCAGCCGTGTATATAAATTTAGCATGACGCATAAATATTTTACCACGTTTGGCATCTTGTGCACCTTTTCTTCGTTGAATATTGTGCCATTTTGAATGTCCCGCCATGGATTTATCCCCCTTCGATAATGCATTTATATTTTATTATAGCAAAGTTTTTACGTGCTTAAAAGAAGTCATAGCCGTTGGATTAAACAGTGACGGTAATATGAAATTATCATTATATTAGTGTAATGAAAAACGTAACATAATTAGAGGCCAGTCACCCTTATGTTTTTATATTATTAAATATAAATTCGGATAAAAATACAGTGCCTACTAACTTTGATTTGGGTCGGATATCTTGCGTACATATATTGACTTCTAACGAATCATTAAGGGGCTACGTAGACTTTTAAAGCACAGTTATTCTGCTTTCACCCAGCTATCACATTAAAAATTTCCTTAAGTACTAATCTGTTTATTTTAGCCTTAATTGGCGAGCGATATTTCGTTTATGTTCTGTTTGAGCATGAAGTTTTTCAATTATCTTTTCATCAGCCTTTGGAATAGTCTGCCCTTCAAGAAATCGATCAATATTAGTATAGGATGTCCCTAATTCAGTTTCATCGGTTTGGCCTTCCCATAAATCTGCACTCGGTTTTTTATTGATAACAGCACTTGGCAATTGTAAATATTTTGCCATATCTGCAACTTCTTCTTTTCTTAGGTCAATAATTGGTTGTATGTCGACACCGCCATCACCGTACTTCGTAAAATAACCAGTATACCATTCGGCAGCATTGTCAGTCCCGACAACTAAATAATTGTAATTTGTCGCCACAGTATATAGTGTGCTCATTCTTAACCTAGCACGTAAATTAGCATCGGCAATTTGTTCCTTGTCATTATTCCATGAATGTTGGTCATCAATATTACCTTTAATCGATTGAAACATCATTTCATGGGTCGGAGTGAGATCAATCGTTAAAGCATTTATGTCAGTAGCCATAACTACTTTTTTAGCATCCTCGAGATCAGCCGGGTTACTTTTTATCGGCATAATGACAGCTAAAGAATCATTAGGACAGGCAATCTTTATTAGTTTAGAAACGACAGCGGAATCAAGTCCCCCACTGAGACCAACAACAAGCCCTTCTACATGAGAATCCATCACTTCCTGTTGTAACCACTTCACAATTGTATTAACCATATTTTCCATTGAAAAAATCACTTCCTAAGTGTATTTTAATCGATTAGACGTTAAATTGATAAACCGGAAATGTTCCAAGTACCGTAACACCACAACCTAGTGCTTCTAACTCCCCACGCACACCCGGAAATAATGCATCATCATATGGTTCATTCACGTCGATAATAAAGAAGTAATTACCTAAACCCGTCTTCATTGGTCTTGATTCAATTTTTGATAAATTCATTTTTCTCCAGGCAAATGCGGACAGCACTTGATGTAACACCCCAGCCCGATCTTCAGGTAGAGTAATTAGTAAACTCGTCTTTTCAGTTGCCACGGGATGATTAATTTGTACCTTACTTTCATCTTTCGCCAGTACGACAAATCGGGTATGATTGTTAGAATAATCGTGAATATTTTCTTTTAAAACTTTTAAATTATAAGCCTCAGCGGCTAATTGATTGCCTATTGCGGCAATTGGATTACCATTAGCACTGACCATTTCGGCAGCACTTCCGGTGGAATCACTGAAATGGATTGTTGCATTCGGCATATTTTTATGCAAATATTGCTGACATTGTGCAATTGCATGACGATGTGAATGAACTTCTTTAATATCCAAAAGATCGCCATCAAAATGATTAGCAACCAATAAATTTTGTTTAATTGGTACTTCAACCTCGGCTATAATTGGTAATCTTACTTGATGGACTAAATAGTCGATCGTTAAATGTACCGTTCCTTCAATAGCATTTTCAATCGGAACAACACCGATATCAATCGTTTGATGATCAACAGCATCGATTACCTGAGGAATTGTTTTAAAATCCACTTTATGTTCTCCATTAAAGGCAGCATCGACAGCTAATTTCGTAAAAGTTCCTTTGGGCCCTAGATAGCCTATCTTCGTTGACAATGATTTTCCTCCTCGTATATCCATGACAATATATATACTTTAATTTTTTTATATTTATTCTATAAATTCAAATTCAAAATCTAACAAATGAACAGTATCTCCATCTTTTGCACCTTTTTTCCTTAAGGCTTCATCGACACCAAGACGTCGTAATTGACGGGAAAATCGTTGGATTCCTTCATCAGATTGTAAATTTGCCATTTTAAACATTTTTTCTAACTGCTGACCAAATAACTGAAATGAACCATCATCTAAACGTGAAATAGTAAAAAGATCCGTTGATTCTGGCTCGTGAATAACAATATCTTCAATAGCTCTTTCGTCCTTAGGTATTGAGTCTAAGAGTTTTGCAATAGCAAAAACCAAATCATTTAAGCCCGTTTTCGTTAAAGCCGAAATAGGATAAACATGAATATCCTGGGGCAGCTTTTCTATAAACCTTGTTAAGTTTTCCTTAGCATCCGGCATGTCCATTTTGTTGGCCGCAATGATTTGTTGTTTATTTTTTAGCTTTTTGCCGAATTTCTCCAATTCTTGATTTATCGTAACATAGTCATCATAAGGATCCCTACCCTCTACGCTCGCCATATCAATGACATGAACAATGATTCTCGTACGTTCAATATGGCGTAAAAATTGATGACCAAGTCCACTTCCTTCATGAGCCCCTTCAATTAAGCCGGGCAAATCCGCCATCACAAAATTCTGATGATTATCTATTGCTACTAAACCTAGTTGTGGTGAAAGGGTGGTAAAATGATATGAGGCAATTTTTGGTCTCGCAGCCGAAACCGCAGAAATAATCGTCGACTTCCCAACACTTGGAAAACCGACAAGCCCAACATCCGCCATCATTTTCAATTCAACCCGGATTTCTTTTTCTTCCCCTGGCTCTCCATTTTCACTAATGTTAGGGGCTGAATTCCTCGAAGTAGCAAATCGAATATTTCCCCTGCCTCCTCGACCACCTTTTGCGATAATCGCTTGTTGTCTATGAGTTACTAAATCAGCAATCATTTCGTTAGCAACTATATCATAAATCACCGACCCGGGAGGTACATAAATAATTAAATTCTCGGCATTTTTTCCATGTTTCCCTTTACTCATACCATTTTCGCCACGTTTTGCTTTAAAATGCCGATTATAACGAAAGTCCAACAAAGTATGTAACCCTTCATCAACCTCAAAAATAATGTCGCCTCCGTGTCCACCATCTCCACCGGCGGGTCCACCTTTTGAAACATATTTTTCACGACGAAAAGCAACCATACCATTACCACCGTCGCCCGCTTTTACATTTATTTTTACTTCATCTACAAACATTTTAAAGCCACCTCGAATATGAAAACATTTATATAATGTTAAATTTAATTTTTTGTCCATTATGATAGACTGTTATCGTTAGAAACATTCAATATTCACTATTATAACAAAATATATCCACAATTTCGTTATATGACCATTTAAGTAAATTTTTTAGGTGAATGCTAGACAAAATTTGTGAAATTAATGATAATTTGGCAAGCAAGCACATGATGCGAGACGAATTTTGCTAAATGTGATTGAATTTGGCAAGCAATAAAATGATAAATACAATTGAAAGTAAAATATACTAAAAAACCCCAACCGTTTACAGGCTGGAGTTTTCAAAACATATTAGGCTTCAAGGGCTTTTGGATAAACACTTACCTTTTTACGATTTCGTCCATAAGCTTCAAATTTAACTACACCATCAATTTTTGCATATAATGTATCGTCTTTCCCTAAACCCACATTATCACCTGGGTAAATTTTTGTTCCACGTTGACGATACAAAATAGAACCACCAGTTACATATTGTCCGTCTGCACGTTTTGAACCTAAACGTTTAGCATGTGAGTCACGACCGTTTCTCGTACTCCCCGCCCCTTTTTTCTGAGCAAAAAACTGCAAATTTAATTTTAGCACCTTATGGCACCTCCCTAGTTCTCACTTATTCGAATAAATTGTTCATATTCACGTTCAATCGTTTGTAAAGATACAATCATCGCTTCAAAAATTAATTGAGCTTTAAAATATTGATTAGCATCCACGTGTCTATTTGGTACATCAACATATAAATAACCATTTTCCGCCTGATCAATATGTAATTCCAACTCACTTAACTGTAATACTGCATTGACTGCCCCAAATGAAACTGCTGAAACAGCAGCACATACTAAATCGTATCCATATGGTCCACTGTTGGCATGACCACTTATTTCAAACGATGAAATTTTTCCATCTTTACGATCAATAGAAATTTTTATCATGTAAAAATTCCTTATATAGTAATTTTTTCAATTGTTAATTTTGTATATGGTTGACGATGACCTTGTTTACGGCTATAATTTTTCTTCGGTTTATATTTGAAGACAGTAATCTTCTTGGAACGACCGTGATTATTAATTTTCGCCGTAACTGATGCACCTTCTACAAACGGTGTCCCTACTTTCACATCATTGCCACCTACAAATAGGACATTATCAAAAGTGATGGTTTCCTCAGGCTCACCATTTACTTTTTCTACATAAATCGCTTGACCTTCTGTTACTTTTAATTGTTTTCCACCTGTTTCAATGATTGCATACATGGTTACTTTGCACCTCCTATAATACTCAGACTCGCCATCAAGGTATCGATTGTCCGATTTATAACCTTTTCTGTGCGGTTGTAGCAATGGTGCTACAAATGTACAACATTGAAATAATAGCATAAACATACTATTAATGTCAATTAAAAATATTCAATATAAAAGATTAGCCTGAATTTTTACCCATTATTATATTTTCAAACGTATACGTCACATAATTTTTCAAAAAGAATAACATTAAACATGTTGACTCACTATATTGAATTAACTTTTTATCATGTCGAATAGATATGATATGCCGTTTATAAAGATAAAACTGTTGTAAGGTTGTTAATAACGTATCATTGCTACTTCTTTGTAAAATAATTTGTTTCCCTTCAGCATTAGGATAGTAAAATCGATTCAGCAAAAATCTAATAAAATGATAATATTGTTGCTTCCATTCAGTACGATTTTCCATAAAAATAAATACCATTAATAACATAGAAGTCAACGTAAATGGTAAAAACACAATTTGCATACAAATAATGAATAAACTACCCCATAAAGAAATTAAAATGACATATCGACGTGCCATTCTATATGGAAGAAAATAGGCTAAAAAATAAAAAAATATTTTCCCTCCATCCAACGGAAAAATTGGTAACAAATTGAATATAAATAAAATATAATTATAAGTAAATGCGATTTCGATGATTGCTGGTGGAATAATTTCAAGTGGCTGAACGAGATGCAAAAATATAAAAATAATCACATGTTGCATTGGGCCGGCAATGGTTACGATGAGGTCTTCATGTATTTTTCGCACACCAAACTCACTCGTAATCATCACAGCCCCGAATACCCAAAAAATCACTTTTTCTATGTGCCAATGAAAAAACCGTGCAGCAATGAAGTGGCCAAGTTCATGAATTACGATAATTGTCAATAATATAAATAATTGTCCCATCGTCCCGGTAAAAAAAGATAATATAATGAAAATATACAAAATAGGATGAATCTGTATCAGTTGAAGGTTTTTAAGGAATATCATCAACTGGAATCACTTTCGATGGATCAATAAATTCATTATTTTTTTCTACTGAAAAGAAAAATGGTTCAGTCACTTTCTTTGGATTTGTATATCCAATCCTATCATTTTTTCTTACCAACTGGTAAGCAAACACGTCAATATCACTTAAGAAACCATACGTTGATAATGACTCATCTGCATGCTGGACTACGACGGTTTTCCCAGTCTCTTTTAAATTTCCAGCAAAAATAACGATACCATTAGCATAAGTAATGACAGAAGTCTTTTTATTAGGGGAAATTTTCACGCCATTACCATTTATTGCAAAGGTTTCCACAATAGCACCTTCCATTGGCATCACATTTTCTTCCTGTACCTTAAAAGGGCTTGTTGGGACTATGGAGTTTGGTTGTCCAAAGGTCGTAACATACCAATGGTTCACTTTAGCAAAAGGAAAATCTTCCTTTAATTGTATACTCAACCAGTTTTGAGCAGGACGAAAATAATGATGATCTGTATATAAAATAAAACTACTGATGATAAAAAATATAAAAGGAATCATCACATATTTAAGTCGTTTTAAAGAGAAGTGTTTATTTTCTGATTTTCGGGAAGGTTCCACGATGATATTTGGCGTTGTTTCCATGGTGCCAAATCTTTCTTCATCTGATGGAAATAATGGAACTGTTTTTAAGTTTTTATGATCTTTCATAGATGAAGCTTTTTTACGTTGTTTGATAGACTCTCTTACTTTTTTTACTTGATCATTCATATGATCCAATCCTTTATCGATTTCTTTATATACATTATGTAAAGGAAGGACAAGTTATGAATGATTCATCGTTTTAATCACAAACATTATGTGCCAATAAAGAAACTTTTAATTTTACTGAAAACTCCCTTTGATTCCTCTAAAGATTGTAACGGAATTGATTCACCTAAAATTCTCCGAGCAATATTACGATAAGCAATCGACGCCTTTGAATCTGATTGGAAAGCAACTGGTTCCCCATGATTACTAGCTTTAATGACTTGATCACTGTCAATAATAACACCTAATAAATCGATTGATAAAACTTGGACAACATCATCAATATCAAGCATGTCTCCATCTTTCATCATATGGTTACGAACCCGATTAATGACCAATTTGGGTCTATCTAACTTCTCTTTTTCTATTAATCCAATAATACGATCAGCATCACGGACAGCAGATTTCTCGGGGGTTGTCACCACGATTGCTTTATCGGCACCAGCAATTGCATTTTGAAAACCCTGCTCAATACCAGCCGGACAATCAATAATAATATAATCGAAGTCTTTTTTTAGATCATTAACAATCTTTTTCATACTTTCCTTAGTAACAGCGTTTTTATCAGTTGTCTGGGCAGCAGGTAATAGTGATAAATTGGAAAAACGTTTGTCTTGAATAAGTGCCTGTTTTAATTGACATCTTTCCTCAACGACATCAACGATATCGTAAATAATTCTATTTTCTAATCCCATTACCATGTCTAAGTTTCGTAGACCAATATCCGTATCAACTAAACAAACACTTTTTTCCATTAATGCCAATGCAGTACCAATATTTGCAGTGGTTGTCGTTTTACCAACCCCACCTTTTCCGGAAGTAATAATAATAGCCTCACCCATCCAACATTCCCCTTTCTAAACAATATAATTCTATTAATTATCAGTCTATTTCTTGAATTGTTTCAATATTAATGCGCTTTTTTTCCCTATTGTAATAGCCATATTCCATATAAATGCCATCAGTTTCAAAATCGGGTGCACGACTAATTCGATTTGCGATTCTTAGCTGTGTTGGATTCATGTATGAAGCAACAATGATCATATTGTCATCTCCATTTGTACCCGCATGAGCAATGCCTTCTAATTTACCCATTACATAAATATTTCCAGTAGCCTTTACTTCCCCACCGGGATTTACATTCCCAATTAGTAATAGGTGACCGGTTACATTAATGACTTGTCCAGACCTAACAACTTGGTTAAAAGTCTTTACTTCATGTTTTTCCGCTAGTTTTTCTGCTTCAATTTTACTTATGACATTAGAATTAATTTGTACAACTTTAAAACGAAAATCCTTTTCAACTAAAGTTTTTAGCATTTCCAATTTTTCATCAGACAGATAACGATTATTAAGATCAATTTTTACAGAAATGATTTGTTCATACTTGTGATAAGGAACCTCATTTAACATTTGTGTTAATTGATCATAAATTTGTATAAATGAAGAATCATCATCTATATAGATTGTTAGACCTTCTTTCGTACCTTTAATCGTTATGAAATTCTGATTATTTGGCATCCCTTAAACACCCCATTTGATTAAACTTAATGTTTCTTTGATTGTAATCTCCAGTTAACCAACCTTTTTGAGAAAATTGGGTATAAAATCAAAAGAAATACTAAGTTAGCAATTAAAGTAGGTAACAATCTATTCCAAATAAATAAAACATAGTTTATATCGATGTATCCGATAACAGAATAAATAATGTAAATGAGTACCTCAAGAATTGTTAAGCTTATCATATAATATAAAATTATTATGTAAAAGTTTGTTTGAAAATATTGTTTTAAAAAACTGACAACATATATCCCAATTGTATAGACGAACATATAAACACCTAGTAATTCCGTATAAACTATATCAATTAATAGGCCAAATATGATTGCTAAACTAATGGAGAAATATGTGTCATCTTCATCATAAAAAATGTGAACCATTAATATAAAAACAAACACCCAATGGGGTATCACATACAGATGATCAAAAAATAGATTCATAGGTAATAGAATCGTTGCAATTCCCTCTAAAATTAAAAAACATAATAGAATAATAATGATGAAAACTTTCTTCATGATGCTTCATCCTCAATATTAGAATCATCAATGATATCGAGGGAACGATCAACTATAATGACATGATTTATCTCATCTAACTGAGCAGCTGGTTTAATCATTGCGGTACTACTTAAACCATAAGGATCCTCATCTACTTCTTTTACAGTCCCAATTGGTAATCCCGAAGGATATAACCCACCCATGTTCGACGTGACAACCAATTCACCCTTTTCTAAAGGATCCTTTGGTTGATCAATCATCGTAAATAAAAGGGAGTGGCTTTCCTTATCATACCCTTCAATTAACCCAAATATATTGTTATCATCTTCCCTTGAAACAGTTGCGGAAATTCGATTTAATTGATCAAATCCGGTAATTAATTGAACTGTGGATGAAAAATTTGAAACAGAATTGATTTTCCCTATCATACCATCCCTTGTAATAACAGCCATATTGATATCAACACCATGCTGTTTGCCTTTATTTAAAGTGACTGTTTCTAACCATTTTTCTGGTGTTCTAGCCACTACATTAGCGATAATAGGTTCAAAATCTCTTGGGGAATCCATAATTTTTAACAATTCCCGAAGCTCTTTGTTCTCTTTCTCCAACTCTTGAACTTCAAAAATTAAAGATTTATATTCAGCTAATTTTTCGCGTAATAATTTATTTTCTACATACGTATTTTTAACATCTTCTATATTAGAAACAATATTTACTGTTGCTTGGGTTGGTTTATAAATTGCATTTTGTACAACACTAATAGAATCTTTAATTAATTGTTCGGGCAATGAAAGACGGCCTTGTTTTGATAAGGAATATCCAATTAAAACAACTAAAACGATAATTCCTATTAACAAAATAAACAAAGATTTTCTCCGAAAAAAAGACATGGATACACCTACTCACTATGCGTTCGACATGCGTGAAGATACATTCGGGTTGTTTTTAAGTTGATTAATATACTGTAAAGATTTCCCTGTTCCAATGGCTACACTTTCTAAAGGGTTGTCCGTTATGAAAACAGGAACTGACGTTGCTTCACTTATTTTCGCATCAATATTTTTTAACAATGCACCTCCACCAGTTAAAACAATGCCCCGACTCATTACATCTGCCGATAACTCTGGAGGGGTTTTCTCTAAAGTTACTTTTATCATTTCAATAATGTTGTCAATTGATTCTGACAAGGAATGACAAACCTCTTCCTCATTAATTGAAATAGTAGTTGGTAACCCATTAATTAAGTTACGACCACGTACTTCCATTATTTCATTTTCATCGGGATCTTTTACTATACCAATTGTCATTTTAATTTCCTCTGCAGTTCTGTCACCAATCATTACATGGTACTTTTGACGAATATAATGGGAAATAGATTTATCGAAAGTATTGCCAGCAATACGAATTGATTGACTTGTGACAATACCACCTAAAGAAATAACAGCTACTTCCGTTGTACCCCCACCAATATCAATAATCATACTTCCAGTAGGATCCCACACAGGTAAACCAGCACCGATAGCAGCAGCAAACGGTTCTGCGATTGGAAATGCCCGTTTTGCCCCAGCCTGAAGCGTTGCATCTATAACTGCCCTTTCTTCTACTTTTGTAATTCCTGATGGAACACAAGTAACGACATTTGCCTTCGCTGAAAAACCCCATCTTTTACCTTGTGCTTTTTTAATATAATATTTCATCATTGCTGCTGTTGTGTCATAATCAGCAATGACACCATCCGCCATTGGACGAACAACACTTATACTCCCCGGTGTTCTCCCAATCATATCCCTTGCTTCTTTACCCACTGCTACAATGTCTTTTGTTTGATTATTCATTGCCACTACTGTAGGTTCACTTAAAACGATTCCTTTTCCTTTTATATAAACTAACGTATTAGCTGTTCCCAAATCGATTCCAATATCTTGTGTAAAACTTAACATAGACAAAAAAACGTCCTTTCCTTTGAGTAAATTCTAGTTGTTAAACTAATATTATCATTATGACATATTTTTAATATAAAATACTTCTATTAAAATAATCAATCTCCTTTAGTATTAATTTTCTTATTAGATAAAAAGTCATTGCAAAATTTATATTGTATTTGTTTCAAAATGTTGTCCTTCTACTCTTCCCAATTCATTATTATCCCCATGTTTTTATCCAAATAAAAGAATTTAAAGCACCATCTTCATTTATTATGCCTGAAAAATGGTGCCAATAATATTAGCTACTTTCTTATTATACGAAATTACTGATAAAAATGATAGGAATTCAATATGTCAATATTATTCCCTGTTCATTATTTTTCATTCGTTTAATTTGTTTCAGAAATTCGAGATAAAATATCTTTGCATTTTAATAATACAAACCGGTTCATATACTATTGAATGATCATAAAACCACACAATCTGAGTGATAAATGACTTCGATTAAATGTTAAATAATTGTTTTTAAACAAAATAAAATATTCTACGCAGAACTACAAAACAAAAAATGAATTTAATTGATGACTACATGCATTAATCAAATTCATTTTATGGTGAAGCATTTACTCTGGGGGCAATTTTATTTTTCCACTAGTTTTGCATGGACCGCAAATCTCCCATCGATTGCATCTAACGTGTAATCACATGTTGACAAGGTAATAATTTTATCATTTTCATCTATCGTAATATCAGAATGTAATAGCGACTTCTTATTAATTTCATTCAAAAATTGTTTATATTGTTTTTTTGATGAAAAATCAGTTTGAATATAGTCAAAATCTGTCGTTGTCTTATACGCTGCAAATACTTCCGCTTCATAATTGCCATATAGAGTTTTTAATTCAATGATTGGATTTTGTTTATAGAAATTTTCATCTGTATAATGCATTAATGGTTCAAACATCGATCCATCTTTCATACGATGGCCATAAATGACAGTATTATCATCTAATGTATCAATATTGTTGCGAAAATCTAGAAATATACTACCAGCTGGAGAGTACTCTTTATAATAGTTTTTTGTTAAATATGTTTCATTGTCAGCCCCTTGAACTATTGGATAATCAATCTTGGTGTCACCTATCTTAATCCACCCTTTTACATCCTTATTATCGCTCAATAATTGTTCAAAATTTGGTTGGGTGTTTTTCGGCATAACATCCGGATCATACACATCCTGTTGTTGATCATTAAACGTCGAGTGATTTTGATAAAATTTATTTTTGACCTCGTTGATAACTTGGTTATTTTTATAATATCCGAAAGTGATATCTATTAGTTTATAAGAGGCAAACACAAAAACAATTAAACATACGATAATCATTATTCTCTTAAATAACTTACGATGATTTAACCACTTTTGACTTCCCACTTTTACCCCCTCCAATAACGACACTCATATGCCTAAAGGGATAATGTGCATCCCTAATTCCGGTTCATCTTTGACTGCCACATGTACGCCGTAAATGTCATAAATTAACTTTTTGGATACAATATCTTCCGGTTTTCCTTTCGTAAAAACTTTTCCCTTTTTCATGACGATTATTTTATCACTGTATTGAATCGCTTGATTTATATCATGTAACACCATCACAATTGTCAATCCATATGTTTTATTCAAATGTTTCACAAGTTGTAACACTTCATATTGATAAAATATATCTAAGTTAGCAGTAGGTTCATCCAAAAATAAGTACGGTGTGTCTTGTGCAAGTGCCATTGCTATCCAAGCCCTTTGTTGTTGCCCTCCTGACAACGAGTCAAGCGGTTGATTCCGCTTCGATTCAAGTCCTGTACTTTTTAAAGCCCACTCCACCTTTTCCCTATCTTTATCTGAATAAGTAGAAAAAGTATTTCGATGGGGTAATCGTCCATAAAATACAAGTCTTTCAACTGTTATATCTGTCGGTGCGATGTTATTTTGATGAACAACACCAATCGTTTTTGCTAATTCTTTTAATCTATAAAGATGAAGTTCCTTCCCATTAAGTATAATGGATCCTTTTTTCGGATGATATTGATCAGACATGATGCCTAATAATGTTGATTTACCTGAACCATTGGGACCGATAATAGTTGTTACTTTTCCCTTTTCAATTGTACAATTTATATTGTTCAAACGAACGACATTATCTTGATAGGAAAAGGTGATATCTTTAATTTCCATAAATACGTTCACTCTTTCTAAGTAAAAATATGAGAAATGGTCCACCAATGACAGATAATAAAATAGAGGCGGGAATTTCAATTGGTGCAAGCACCAACCTGCCTAACGTATCTGCCAACAAAATTAATAAGGCACCTAAAATAGCCGAAAATGGTATTAATATTTTATGATCTGTGCCTACCAATGTACGTGCAATATGCGGAACAAGTAACCCGACAAAAAGAAACATCCCGGCAATCGCAGTCGCAATGGAGGCTAACATCACAGCAATCATTGAAATGATTAATCGGGCTCGATTTGTTTTAAAACCCAAATTTTTTAACGTTTTATCTTCAAGACGCAAATGATTGCTCCAAGCATAAACAGCCATAGCTAGTACTAATCCGATAACGCTATAGATGGCCATTATTTTTACCTCTCCCCACGTTTTCATTGATAAAGTTGACATTGAAACCGAAATACCTGACATAAGGCTACTAGGGGAACCTATTTTAAACATTTCACTTAACCCAGTGAATAAGGCATTAATCGCGACACCAATTAAAATCATTCTTAATGGGTTAAGGCCAGATTTCCAGGAAAATAAATAGACAAGTGCAAAAGCAATTAATCCGCCCAAAAATGCAAATATTGGTACATAAAAAAACATCATCGGAAAAAATGAAATGATGATTATTGAAACAAAAGCCGCACCTGATGACACACCGATGATCCCTGGTTCTGCTAAAGGATTTCGCATGACTGCCTGAAATAAAACTCCCGATACAGCCAGTGAGGCACCAGCCAACAGCGAAATAATAATTCGTGGTAAACGCAGGTCCTTAACGATTTGAACATTTTCATTTGTATCATTAAACAGTCCAAGAATAAATTCCGTTGCTGTTATTTTGATACTGCCTGTAATAACTGCGTAAATTATCAGGACGATTAGTATAGTAATAGCAATAATAAATCTAATGAACATCTTTTTCATACAAAAACCTCTTTATTTGCATATTGTAAAAAATGATTGTTCTTATGGATAAAGCATTTCCACCAATTCTTCAAGTGCGTCGACAGCAGCCAAGTTAGCCGTTGTTCCAAAACGTGTTTCTTCCAAGTCATAAACACGGTCATTTTTCACTGCATCAAAATGTTTCCAAATATCATTTTCTGCAAATTCTTTATTAAACATTTCCACAACTGCATCAGGCATGCCATGGGCGGCACGCAAAATAACGTCAGGGTTGGATTGTTGAAGACTCTCAGTATTAGATGAAACATACTCAGCATCATGACCATTAATGACATTGATTCCACCGGCTCTTTTCACAAGGTCACCAATGTAGGAAGATTCCGTTGCAATTCGATAGCTACCAGGGATTCCTAAAAGAATTAGGACCGTCGGTGATTCTTTTCCTTCTACTGTTGTTTCAATTTCCGTTAATTTTTGTTCAAAATAATTAACCATTTCATCTGCTTGCTCCGTGCGATTGTATTTTTCTCCAAGGGCACTAATGCCTTCATACATTCCGTCAATACTTTCCATATCGATAAAAGTAACCGGCACTCCCGCATTAGTAAATATTGGTTCTAAATTAAATTCTGCTTGCAATGTTGTGACAGATAAAACATCTGTAGGTTTTAGTGATCGAATAATTTCCATGTCTGGTTCGGCGGCCATGCCAACTTCCTTCGTATCTGCATAACGTTCAGGCAAATCTTTATAACTTGTTGGTATCCCGACTAAATCTAATTCCAATGCATCCATGATTTCTACTAAAGCAACAGTCGTTGCAATGATTCGGTCATCCTCTTCGCTTGAGGTTGCTTCACTTTCGCTTGTATTGGAATTCTCCTCTATTGTGTTTAACTCATTAGAGTTGCAGGCAGAAAGGAGAATGGTGAGTAATAATACTATCAATGGAGCTATATTTTTCTTTACCATTAAAATAACACCACTTTCTGTAACGGCACCAAAGGGATGAGTCTTACTTCTTCTCAGATAGTAAGACTCAGATCATTGGCTTGACTAAAAATTAGTTGAATCGACGTTTTTTAATTAAAAATCCTAACGGAATGAGGGAGCCAATTAATAGCAAGACATATAATGCGATATTGTTAGAGTCTCCTGTTTTCGGGTTCAAAGTTTCATCCGTTTCCGTCGTTGAAGTTTCTTCTGTTTTCTCTTCTTTATCATCACCTAATTCGTTAGATGATTCGCCTTCAACATAAATGCCATTTCCATTATTACTATTACTTGTTCCAATTAACATATGATCAGCGACCTTAATTTCCTTTTTGCTATGTTTGTCAAAAACTAGAATCGCATCATGTTGCATGTCGTAGAGTCCAGGAACACTAATGAACATACTCAGTGTCATATCCGATAAATCATCATCTGCACGTAATTGAACAGTAATTGTGCCATCAGATTCTTCTCCTACAATTAATGCCTTACCATATTTATTACTTAACGACCTTACCATATCTCCATTTGTAATCGTCAACTGAAAATATTTTTTGCCATCTTTTTCAAATAGATAGGCTGGCTTTTCAAAGAATTCATCCGCCGAAGAGACCTTCGAGCCATCACTATGCAAAATAGTATAGTCGATTTCATAGGCGTTATCTGGTTTTAAAAGGCTTGTTTCACTCACATCTGCAAAAACACCGTACGTTGAAAAATGGTCAACCTCGACTGTTACCTTGCCATCTTTTGCAATCCCACCCTGTGCAATCCACTCTTTTTTATTTTCGTCAAAATAATAGATATCTACCTTAACTGAACTGTATTTATCTGCTTCATAATCCATAGTAAGGATGAATTTTCCTTTGTAACTTCCAATTCCATCAAAATTAAATTCATATACTTGACCAGCTATTTCAATATTTCCATTAGTTTTTACATCACCTTTTTTAACAGGGTTAATTGTTAGTTCAACGCCATTTGGAAAATCTTTATCTTCAGGCATTTTTAATTGAAAACCTTTTTCACCTTCTACCTTAACTATTTCACCTTTTTTAACAGGGGTTGGATGGTTTAGTTTAATTCGGTTTTCGGCTGGTTCTTCTTTGGGATCTTCTTTTGGTTCCTCCCCATTATCTTCAACTGGTTCTATAGATTCGATATCAAATTCTAATTCAACACCATGTGTCATTATATTTTTCCCTGTATTAACTACAATTGCCCCATGAACTTGTTCTTCTAATTCTATAACGTTAACTGGAAACCCGAAGACTACCGTATTATTATCCAAATCCTCCCCAAACCTATCCGCATCCCTACCATCCTGATTTTCTACATCTTCCGGATTAAACATGCCACCGGAATAAGTATCTCGAAGAATCTTAATTTTAGGGATCATATTTGCTCCCGAAAAAGTTATTTCAATATATTGGTTACCATTTTTATCCACAGTCAAATCAGCATTCCCTGTAGTAAATTCCTTCATATATGAAGCCGAGCTTCCAACAAATTTAAAATTTATTGTATATTCCCCTTCTTCTAAATCTACTGTCTTATCATCCGCCTTTACAATATTCCCACCGAGCGGTAATGCAATTAACATGATGGCAAACGCCACAATAAACTTAACCAATTTCTTCATTATTTAGAATCTCTCCCTTTATTTTTTTGACTTCCAAAATTTATAAACGCCATAACCAGCTCCTGACAATACTGCCAGGGATAAAACAATATAAAGCCAGACAAAATTTCCGCCTTCTTTTTGTTCTAACTTTTCAGCCGCCACTACAGTAGCCTCTATTTCTTTCTCCCCTTGTTTCTTACGTTCTTCTTCCAATCTCCTTTCTTCTTCTAATTTCTTCTGTTCTTTTTCCTTTTCAAGCTCTTTAGCCTTTTGTTCCTTTTCTAATTCCTCTTGTTTCTTCTTTTCTTGCGCTTCTTTCTCTTTGTCATTTTCTTGCTTCTCTTCTACCTTATCTGGCTCTTTTTCCGGTGCTTCAATCTTTTCTACCGGCTTTTTAGTTTCTTTTTTCGGCTCTTGCTTTTTTTCAGCTGTTTTTTTCGTAGCCGATGGCAAGCCACTTACATTAAAAAAGGCACGAGCAGTATGTGTCATATCATAGCCATTAGGCGGCAATAATTCTTTTGGGACGACAATGTGCATTGTCATCGGCAATGGCTTAGATAAATCGCCGTCAACAGAGAATTCGACAACCCTTGTTTCACCACTATCACTAATGACCGTGACGGGACCTTTAGGTGTACTTAGAGATTTAATCATCTCGGCACCCGTTACTGTTAAACGAATTTTTTGTTTGCCATCCTTCGCCGTCAGCGAGGCTGGACTTGCAAAATAGCCATCAGCAATAGACGTATTATTACTTGAGTTCTCTTTCATTTCATAATTTACTTTATACGACCCATCAGCTATTTGAGCATGGGCACTATTCAGTGGTAAACTTATCATAAGAATAATAAATGCTGATAAAATTCCGAAATATATAATCCCTTTTTTCATTCACTCACCCCCCGAAGCTTTGCCTAGAACTGGAACTACACACATTTTTTATCCGAAGATTGAAATTAAAACAATATGTAAACTATAATCACTCCAACCTTTCTACAATTTAAATGTCCACTTTAATTCAATCATTTTATTGTTTACCACCCCTTCTACATTGACTTTCATTTTTGTTATCAATAAAATGATGGGTAATCTAAACAAGAGGATATTCATAGCTATAAATTTTGTATTTATTACCACTCTATAAAAAATGATATAATGTATTTGTGAAATTGATGTGAAGACATTTTGTCTTTCTTTTAACAATTACATGTTTTTTCATTTTCTAAAACATGATATTTACAAAAATCATGCATATTTTATAAAATTAAACATATAGAAAGAAGGTTTATCAATGGATCAAACGACGATTATGATCATTGATGATGAAGCCCAGATGAGAGAGATGATTCGGACTTTTTTAGAAGCAGAAAATTACCAGGTCATTGAAGCAACCGATGGGGCACATGCTTCTAAACTGTTAGAAAAAACAGTACCACAACTGATTATTGTTGATGTGATGATGCCCTTTGTTGATGGATTCACTTTCGTAAAAAATCTCAAAAAAAAATCCACTATTCCTATCATTTTCCTATCAGCAAAAGGAGAGGAATGGGATAAGGTACACGGACTAAGACTTGGTGGAGATGACTATATTGTTAAACCATTTAAACCGATGGAGCTACTTGCTAGAATCGAATCTCTATTAAGGAGAACATATGGAAATAACTTGACTGGCGAGAGAATCACAGCAGGTCCTGTAACAATAGATAAAAAATCATACGAAGCAAAATTAAATGATGTCTCACTCCCATTAACAAGGAGAGAATTTGGACTTTTATACATCCTTGTGAAAAATAAAGGTCGTGTTTATTCAAGGGAAGAATTACTCGATCTCGTTTGGGAAGGAAATCAGCAAAATAGTGATCGGACAGTTGACACACATGTAAAAACGTTACGACTTAAAATGGGAGAATTTAGTCACTTGATTGCGACCGTTTGGGGTGTTGGCTATAAATTTGAGGTGACAGAATGAGAAACATCTCCCTAAAACAAAAATTGTTAATTGTTTTTATTTCAAGTATTAGTTTTACGATTTTATTTTCACTATTTATTATTTATGTCATCTACTCTGAATTGTATTTAGCAGGAATTGAAAAATCTATTGTACAACAAGGGGAACAAACTACTACCCAATTTGAACACGGAAAGTTAAGTAACGAGACGATCGAACATATTCATTGGTACAATTTTATTTCCGAATATGAAATAATTGTCATTGATAATTTTAATGAATTGTCATCTTATTTTCCCTATCCAATTAAAGAGGATACTTTTGTCAGTAAAGAAGAATATTTACAACTAACAAAAGGAAATCATATTATAAAAAAAGGGTTTGCCGAGGAATTTAATAAAGAAATACTAGGGGCTATTTTTCCAATTAAAGATGAAGAAGATGAATTAATTGGAATGATTTATATTTATGTTCCCTTTGCAACAGTACAGATCATTTTTCAAAATTTAACTCCTATGCTATTAAGTATTTTTGCTATATTTTTCCTAACGATGTTTCTTATTGTCAATCATGTATGGCACTCAATGTTTACCCCGCTTAAAAATTTACAAAGGTTGGCTTCAGAAGTATCGAAAGGTAATTATTCAGAACAATTGGAAATTAAACAGAACGATGAAATAGGACAAGTATCAGAAGCCTTTAATCAAATGAATGTATCATTGGTGGAACAGGATTTGCGTAAAAAAGAATTTACATCAAGTATTGTTCATGAATTACGAACACCGATCACTTATATTAGCGGTTATACTGAGGCACTCAAAAGGAAGGTCTACGATTCCCCAGAAGAAGCAGAATATTATTTTAAAATAATTGAAAGTGAAACGGAACGATTAAACAAACTAATCAATGATCTTACGGATTTAAACCATTTACAACAAGACTTGTATACAATAAATAAACAGCCAATTGCTCTAGCACAACTATTGCATGATGTTATGGAATTGTTTTATCCACATCTTGAGGAAAAAAATTTACAAATGTCGATGGATGTTGATGAGGACATTATTATTCTGGGTGATACTCAACGGATTCATCAGGTATTTTATAATACGATTGACAATGCAATTAAATATTCCTTCACGAGTGGAACCATTTTTATAAAACTTAAAACACAAGATAAATTTGCAGTCTTTACAATTAATAATGACGGAATAATTATTAATAAAGATGATATTCAAAGGATAGGTGAACGTTTTTATCGCACAGATAAAGCTAGAAATCGAACGACTGGTGGAACTGGATTAGGTTTATCCATTGTCAAAGAAATTGTACGACTTCACGATGGCACCTTGACTATTTCCAGTGAAGATAAAAAAGGAACAACTGTCACAATTCATTTACCCTTTTTATTAGATAACTAACCTACCATGGGATGTTGACCTGAAAGAAGAATGACGTTCCCCAATTAATATAGTTTGTTTCACTTGAAAACGACATAAACTAAGTTTTAAACTATATTGCAATCGGATGCGGTTGTGAAATAATCATTAAAGTTACAACTGGGGAATGTCATCGCCCCCAGCTTATTTTCATTTACTCATACCTCACAAATGCATCTGCAAATGGTGTTTTTCGACTATTAATTTAATTTCCCTTTAATTATTTCTTTCATTTCCTCCAAGTTCTGTGCCGAAGCTAAGGAGGGATATGCTGCCTCATTATAAATTAACCCGTCGGTTGTTTGTAAAAAAATCCAACGCTCACCATCCATGAGTCCAAAAGGAGCCAGTTCCTGCAAAACTAACTTACTGCCTCCAGTTTCATATATGGCACGTTCATTATACTCAATTGGCATAAAAATACCTTTTTGTCCTTGTCTTATTTGTGATGAATAGGTCGTTTCACTTTTACTCACATCCGTATTAATCGGATTAGGCAATAAAATGTCAACCATCTCTCCTTCGATTATTTCACCACTTAATACATTTGAAACGTTGATGGATGCAATCGCTCGATAATCTTTTGTTTCTCCAAAATCAATGACAATGTTTTGAATTTGATCTACCGTTCCTTCAAAGGCAACCATCGTAAAACCATGTTGATATTTACTAAATAGTTCTTCTTCTGATAGCCATTCAAGATCTGCACTTGTTGAAATATTCGGTGGATCATTTATTTCTTTTACAGTAACGTCGTGTGATTGTTCGAGTGTCAATTCATTTCCGTTGGTGAAAAATGGCATTGTGATAATAAGTACAATTGTTAGTATTGCTACGATTGGCATGGTAGCAATGAGCATGATACTTTTTTTCAGTTTAGGCGTTCCCACTGCTGATGGTTCTGCTTCAATAATGTGTTGATCATCGATATTGCCAATTAAATCCAGCAATTTTTTACTCTTCATAGTGAAATCCCCTCCTTTTCCAGTACACTTTTTAAATTCTTTCGCATTCTAAAAAGAATCGTACTTACTTTACTTTCTGAAAAACCGATATCCTTCCCAATTTCTTTTATACTGCTGCCATACCAATAACGACGAACGAACACTTTACGTTTGCTTGTACTTGTTTCTTGCAAAAAACGATTGATCACATCAAGTGCATACTGTTCATCGAACAAATCTTCTGGACTATTATTACTCGAAGGAATACACTCTTCCAGTTCAGACAAAAGATGTTCCGCGATTCCGCCTCCACGTTTTTGCGCATTATTTTTTTCCAAATAATTTAAAGATAAATTCCGTGTAATTTTACCTAAAAAGATGCTTAGCATGTTCGGTCGAGCCGGCGGAATTGCATCCCATACCCGCAATAGTGTATCATTCACACATTCTTCCGCATTCTCGCTACTGTGCAAAATACGAAATGCTATAGCGTAACAGTACCTTGCATACTTCACTCGAACTATACTTATTGCCTCCTCTGATCGTTGCCAAAATAATTCTACGATTTTTTCATCCTCTATTTTCAACACCCCCACTACATCATGTTTGTATTGTATCATTCATTCATATACACCGGAGTTTTAGTAAATCATTACACTTTTTTTAAAAAAATTACCTTACATTAAATAAAAAGGCATTCTACAAATTGTATAGAACTCCTTTATGTTTAATATGTCAATTGTTATTCACCTTTTTCAACCTTATTTTAAACAATTTTAAAAACCAACAATCATTCTTAATTAAAGGAATAACTGTTGGCAATTTATAGACTTACTTTTGTTTTTTACTAATTTAATATATTGATCAACTGATAAATTAGCATCTTAATTAGTGAAGATATATCTACCTGACTTCATAATAATGTGTGGTTAGGTAGTTCATTATCATTTGATTCGTCTAGGAATAACTCAATTGCTTCTTTAATATTTCTTTAGCTTCCTCAATAGTTTCACCATGTGGGTAACATCCTTTAAATACTGAACATGTTACTACAAAATAACCATCTTCATCAATCTCGTAAATAACCGGGAAAGTTTTTGACAACTTTATCACCTCATTGTTATTATACGCCATTTTCTGCATTAAATCACACCTTTAATTATAAATATCCCTTCTCTTTTAGTGAAATAAATCGGTTGTTACCGATGACGATATGATCTAACATTTCTATTCCCATTATTTTCCCTGCTTCGACTAATCTTCTCGTCACATGAATATCCTCTTGCGATGGAGTTGGATCGTTGGGTAGGAATCATGCGCCTTATTATATTTTCATAATAGGTTTCACAATTCCCCCCACCGAACCGTACATACACCTTTCAGTGTATACGGCTCTCCAGTTGATTAATCGGAACTTGTTTTTCATGGTGTTTATGGTGACAGTCGTAACATAGAACTAAGGTTTTTCGGTTTCGTTCAATCATAATTCGTTCTAAATACTTGAGGTTTTTCTTTTTCTTCAAGTCTTTTAGCTTTCTTATATGATGAACTTCCATTTGACCTTCAGTTGTCCCACAAGCTTCACATTGGTTTGCTAATAATCGTTTTTCAAACTCTGTTCTGCTCGAATATTTGAACGTATTCGGGAAAGCATCTGATTCAGTCGAGTCTGTTTTAATTGCACCTTTAGACTTTGGCATATCCTTCAACCTTACGAATTGATGTAAAATTTCATTGCCCTTTTTATCGTAGCGTACAAGGCTTAACACACCTTGTTTATGTTTTCTCATACTATTTGCTACTTTTGCCGAGGTGCTTCGTCGTTTATTAGCCATCGTCTTGATAAAGCTACTCTCTGCTAGGTAGAATAATCTATCTAAGTGGTGATAGTTATTTGCTAGCTTGTAATAGTTGGCGATGCCACGTAGTTCCGCATTGTAAGTCATTAAAATTTCTAGCTCCGAGTTGTTAATGAGCTTTGTTCTATGCGTTATTTTGAAATCGTCTAAATTTCCATAGTTATTTTTCAATGCGAAATCTTTTATTTTCTTTGAAGGGATTTCTAGTTTAATCGCACCCGATAAGGTTCTTTTCTTCAGTGGCTGTCCGTAATTCTTATATTTCACTCGTTTAACCTTCACTTCTTGCCACGTTCGGAATTCATACCCTAAAAATGGAACTGGATTCTCTAGATGTGTAACAAGTGTCTTTTCTTCGCTTAATTCCAATGCCAATTCATTTTCGAGAAATTTTCCTGCTAACTCTTTTATCTTCATTGCGTGTTCTTTATTCCCTGCAATTCCAATAACGAAATCATCAGCATAGCGAACGTACTTCATTCTTCGATAATTTTCATCCATTGGATCTGTTGATGGGACGGTTAAACCTTTCTTTTTTAGGTCGCGTATCAGTTCTATTAGTCCTGATCGTCTCTCCCAAAATTTGTGTCCGTATTTATCGTCTAGTCTGTTGATTTTTCTTTTAGTAGAGTCAATTTTTGATCTAATATCTCTTGTTTTTTTACTTCTTACACGGACTTTTCCTTTATCGAATTTCTTGATTTGTTCTTCCATGAACAAGTCAAGCTCATGAAGGTAGATGTTCGCCAGTAACGGAGAAACAATTCCTCCCTGTGGCGTACCACTGTACGTATTGTTGTACTGCCAATTTTCCATTGCACCGCATGTAAGTGCGTTGTGTAGGAGAAGTAGAAACCTTCTATCCTCAATTTTCTTAGATATTATCTTTATGAGGATTTGGTGATTGATGTTATCAAAGAAACCCTTGATATCGCCTTCAATGCACCAAGTAAGTCCTTTCCACGTGTTTTTGATTTGAGAAAGAGCTGTGTGACAACTTCTACCTTCTCTAAACCCATGTGAGTTACTTGAGAAGACAGGGTCGTAGATATTAACCACAATCATTCTCATCACTTCTTGGACAAGTTTATCTCGAAAGTTTGGCACCCCTAATGGTCGTTTTTTGCCATTAGATTTTGGAATATAAACCCTTCTTACTGGTGAGAACCGAAATGTACCATCTTTTAATTGCTCGATGATTTCATCGATTTTTTCTAGACTGAATCCATCAATTGTTTCTTCAGTAGTTCCCTTCGTGAGATTTCCTGCATTCGGATATAATTTTGCGTATGCCTTTATCCATAACTCTTTGTTATACATTAGACGATAACAATCTGTTACCTTACGATCATGTAAAGAGACATTCCTTATAACGTCCAACTGTCGAAATGGATTAGTTGCCATATTCATGACTCCTTTCTTGTTGACGTTAACATCAACCTGTTTTTCTTCCCCATGCTAAACTCATTACAAGCAAACGTTGGGTACTATAAAAACTCCGTTACCATATGCAATTTTCATAGACCTTTGTCTAATAGCCATAAGGCACTTGCACTTAGATAATCCCTGCATTATGACATAAATTTAGAAATGTGATGGTTAGGTATCCCTTTCGACGGTTTCTTCTAGTGGAAGATTGAAGGATAAATCTTACTATGGATAGGAAAGCGGTGATTTCCAACAGACGTTCTGGCGATGCGTCTCCCATTTTATCCTCATTACCTGTTAGCTATTGTAGGTAACGGCGCACCCATCGCTCATTCGTCTAGGATTCAAGCAGTTTAGCTTTTACCATACATCACTTGGTCTGAAGAACTGACTCAGGCATAAATAGCTTGCCTGTCTTTTCTCCTTTTCACATCATGCTATGTTCCCTCTATGAGTTTCCTCTCAAGGTAAGATGCTAACCATAGAACATTGTAAGAAGTTCTAGATTTCAACTGAAATCACTAAATTTACGCACCTTGCAGGCGCACACCTGAGGGATGATTGTGGGCACAAATTATTGAGGCAGCTGATCGTTTTACTGCTTCGCGGAATATTTCACGAGGATGAACGATACTTGAATTTAATGAACCGATAAAAATTGTTTGCCGGTGAATAATTTGGTTTTTCGTATTCAGGAATAAAGCGACGAGATGTTCTTGTTTTAAACGGCGCATTTCCTCCATCACATAATCAGCTCCATCTTCTGGGGATTTAATCACATATTTTTCATTGGGCTTATATTGATGGATTCTTTTCCCCAATTCTATTGCAGCTAGTACTGTAACAGCTTTTGCATTACCAATTCCTTTAATGGAAGTCAATTCCTCAATCGTTGCATCACTTAACAATTTCAAGCCTTCAAAATGCATTAGTACCCGATTAGATACATTCATAACTGACTCTGCCCTTGTACCACTTCCAAGTAATAATGCCAACAATTCTTGATTCGACAAATGACTTTTCCCGTATTTAATTAGCCTCTCTCTTGGCCTCTCTTCCACGGGAACATTTTTTAACATTACGTTACGACTACTCATTTACTTCCTCCTTCATTTTTCTTTTATTATAAGGGGTAATTTAAAAGAATGCGAAACGAAAAAAATGACTTTTAACATAATAAAAATAATGTAAAAAATCATTTTTAACAGGGCAATTTTGAATTTTAATAGAGCCTTTTGGATATAATTTGTTATTTTATACAGAATTAAAAACTTTTTATAATATGGTGACGAACTGCCACGATAAAGTGTAATGACCCTGTAATAACGAATAATTGATCATTTGATTTTTGTTTAAGTATTTCTTTTACTTCCCCATGCCAGTCCTCAATGATACTAATATTATCGGAAGACATGTTTTGTATCTCATCCTTTGACAATGCTCGCTCATGTGAGAATGTCGTTAATGAAATATGTTTATATTTTGCTAGTAACACTTCTATCATTTTCATCACATCTTTATCTTTAAATGCTGAAAAAAGTATGTGAACCGTTTTAGACGGAAACTTATGATCAATTGAATCGATTAAAGCCCTCATTGCTTTAACATTATGAGCGCTATCTAATAAAATTGCCGGATAATCTGAAATTAATTCAAATCTCCCAGGTAAATTTATCGATGATAAATTTTTTAGAAAATAGTGCTTGTCAATAGGGAACCCCAATGATTCAATATAGGTTAATGCCATGATTACGTTAGCGATATTATTCAATTGATAGTTCGGTAAATGGTTGATAGAAAGAGTGAATTTTTCCAATTTATGTACCCATTTATATCCTTTTTCAGTTTTAGTTAATGTATAATTTTTACCCAGTTGAAACATAGGGGCGTTTTCAAATTTAGCCTTGGTGAAAATGACATGTTCACTCTCATTATTTACTTCTCCGATAACGACGGGTCGATTTTTTTTAATAATTCCTGCTTTATGAAGCGTAATTTCTTCATATGTATTTCCTAAAAATTGCGTATGGTCCATTGCCACATTTGTAATGATTGATAAAAGTGGATTTACTACATTAGTTGTATCATCTCTTCCACCCATACCAGTTTCAATTAGGGAAAATTGGGCATGACGGTGAAAAAACATCAATGAAATAACCGTTATGATTTCAAATGAAGTTGGATGATTATTTTTATTATCAAGTATTTCGATATAAGGTAGAAGTTCATTTAATAATTTCACAAATTTGTCTTCACAAATTTCCTGTTGATTTATTGTTATATGTCCACGTATTCCCGTAAAACTTGGAGATGAAAAGACCCCAACAGAATAACCAGAATCTATTAGTGCTTTTTCTAACATAAAAATAGTTGACCCTTTACCATTTGTGCCAGCTACATGGATGGCATTTATTTTATTTTGGGGATTCCCAACACTTTTCAAAAGTGTTTGTACCCGCTCTACTCCCAACTTTATGCCTAGTTTATTCCTGTCTTTGATCAATTGCTCTGCTTGCTGATATTTTTCAATCATTTGACTAGCCCCACTAACAATTGTAATTTTCAAGTTTTCAATTTAAATGATGGTAGTATTAGTGTAACATAAGAATATAACCCTTGTGACAGAAAGGATGTTAGTAGTGACTCTAACAGGTTGGATCATATACAACGGTTTTTTACCCGGAAATAAATTTATTGATTATGCCATGATGCTAAAAGAAGCAGCAGAGGAACGGGGGCATCTTACTAAATTAATAAAAAATGATGAAATTTTCCCTATCATTCAATCTACTAATTTCCGTAAAGTGCCAGATTATGTTCTTTTTACAGATAAAGATATTTACTTAGCCCGTTATTTGGAAAAATTAGGGGTTAGACTTTTCAATAGTGCATCGACAATTGAAATTTGTGATGATAAAATCAAAACCTATGAACGATTAGCACAAGAAAATTTACCAATACCTAAAACAATCGTTGCCCCAAAAACTTTTCAACAAAATGAAAAATTATCAGATCAGTTTTTATCCGTGGTAGAGGAAAAATTAGGATTACCTTATATTGTAAAAGAAAACTTCGGTTCGTTCGGGGAACAAGTTCATTTAATTCACTCAAGGGAGGTATTGATAAACATATTGAAAAACATTTCAGAACCATTCATGTTCCAACAGTTTATTGCGGCTAGTGCCGGAGTAGATGTACGCCTTCAGGTTGTTGGAGAAAAGGTGGTTGCAGCCATCAAACGTAAGGCTAACAATGATTTCCGTGCAAATGTGACCGCCGGGGGAACAATGGTATCATATGAACCTTCAACAAAAGAAAAAGAACTAGCCATTGAAGCTAATAGGGCAGTCGGGGCGGATTTTTCCGGTGTAGATTTATTGTTCGGGCCAAATGATACGAGGGTAATTTGTGAAGTGAATTCCAATGCACATATCCGAAACTTATTTGATTGTACAAAAATTAATGCCGCTAAATATATCATTGCTCATATTGAAAAGGAAATAATGAAGATAAAAAGTTTCTAAATTAAATGTTACGCCATCCCTTTAATTGAAGGATGGCGTTCATAATTAACTTTTCAATTGTTTTAATCGTTCTTTTACCTTTTGCTGCTTATCTAAGTAGTCAGCCTCTTTTTGTTTTTCTTGTTCAACGATATTTGCTGGAGCCTTGCTTACAAATCCCTGATTGTTTAACTTTTTTTGAACGAATTCTACCTCTTTCGTCCATTTTTGTAATTCTCTTTCCAAGCGAATGATTTCTTTTTCAACATCGATCAAACCCTCTAAAGGCAAGAAGATTTCCGCTTCAGAAATGACTGCTGACATCGTTTCTTCAGGAATATTCACATCTTCACTAATAATTAACTCACTCGTATGACAAAATCGTTCTAAATAAACCCGATTCATTTCAAATTCTTGCTTTTTCTCATCATTTGCAACATTTATATACATCACTATTGATTTAGATGGCGGAGTGTCGACCTCGGCCCGAATGTTTCTCACAGCCTTAATGGCCTCCATCACATGTTCCATTTGGGTCATTGCCACCCTATTTGTGAGGTCATCATTACGTTTCGGCCAAGCAACAACAGTAATTGATTCACCTTCATGTGGCAACTTCTGCCAAATTTCCTCCGTAATAAAAGGCATATATGGGTGCAGCATTCTTAAGGTTTGATCTAGTACATGTGCCAACACAGACCTGGTCGTATGTTTTCGTTGTTCATCTTCGCCATATAAGGAGATTTTTGCCATTTCGATATACCAATCACAAAAATCATCCCAAATAAAATGATAGAGACGACGACCTGCTTCACCAAATTCATATTTATCGGTATTTTTCGTCACATCGTCAATCGTTTCATTAAGACGAGTTAAAATCCATTGATCTGGAAGCGACAAATTTTTTGTGATATCAATTTGTTCATGAGTTAACCCTTCCATATTCATTAAAGCAAAACGTGATGCATTCCAAATTTTATTCGCAAAATTCCATGTTGATTCAACTTTTTCCCAATAAAAACGTAGGTCTTGTCCGGGAGTAGATCCCGTTAAAAGAAAATATCGTAATGCATCAGCACCATATTTTTCAATAACGTCCATTGGGTCAACACCATTACCTAATGATTTACTCATTTTCCGCCCTTCGGCATCGCGAATTAATCCGTGGATGAGCACATCTTTAAATGGTCTTTCACCGGTAAACTCAAGGGATTGAAAAATCATCCGTGCCACCCAAAAGAAAATAATATCATAACCTGTCACAAGCACATTTGTTGGAAAATAACGTTTCAAATCTTCACTTTTTTTATCCGGCCAACCCATTGTTGAAAACGGCCATAATGCAGATGAAAACCACGTATCTAATACATCTGTATCTTGTTCCCAATTTTCAATGTCCTTTGGAGGTTCTGTTCCAACATACATTTCTTTCGTTTCTTTATGATACCAAGCAGGAATTCGGTGTCCCCACCAAAGCTGTCTTGAGATACACCAATCACGGATATTTTCCATCCAATGTAAATATGTTTGTTCAAAACGTGGTGGCACAAAATTTACTTTTTTATCTGTTTTTTGTAACCCAATCACTTTATCAGCTAATGGTTGCATTTTTACAAACCATTGAGTCGATAAATATGGTTCAACGACAGCGCCACTCCGTTCGGAATGACCAACTTGGTGAACGTGATCTTCTAACTTAAATAAAGTCCCATCAGCTTGTAAATCCTC
>DKGO01000113.1 GCA_002453315.1 Caryophanales bacterium UBA6768
CATCTTTCATGATAGCCTGATCATTTTTAATAGTGGAAATTTCATCTTTCATGGTAGCCTGATCATTTTTAATAGTGGAAATTTCATCTTTCATGGTAGCCTGATCATTTTTAATAATGGAAATTTCATCTTTCATGGTAGTCTGGTCATTTTTAATGGTAGAAATCTCATCCTTCATGATAGCCTGGTCATTTTTAATGGTGGAAATTTCATCTTTCATCATTAGTTGCCCCTGTTTTAATTCGCTTAATTCATCTAATATTAAATCTAATTTTTTATCATTCATTACTATTCTCCTATTAATGTATTTTAATATTAAATATCTTTGGATATTTCTCGTAGGGAAATTAAATGTTTGAATTGTGAGGGTAAATATTTAATTAAAATGTCAATTTTACTTTAGATCATGCATGAAAACAAAGGGAAGTTACTAAAATAAAGTGTTATGTTTAAGTGGATAAAATATTAAAATAGTAAGGAAATAATTAGCTATTTCTAGATTTATTATACATGAATTTCTATTAAAAATCAGCTAAGTTTTTTAAAACTTTTTATTAACAATTAATTTTTTTAAGATAAATAAAAGGGAAGAATTTCAATATAGCGACAAGATATCTGACGCCTAATATTCATACAACAAAGCCAACCTTAAAAGGTTGGCCTTATCTCTTACTGTGTGAGTGCGAATACTAGTACATTAATTACTATACCATCACTAAGTAGTAAGTGTTGTTATAACTTCAATTCCCCCATCCGAATAAGCTCTACAATAGCCTGTGCTCTCCCTTTGACACCTAGTTTTTGGATGACGTTTGAGACATGGTTTCTAACGGTTTTTTCTGAAATAAATAGCTTGGTGGCAATATCATTTGTTGTTTTATCTTCAATTAACATTTCAAACACTTCTCTCTCTCTTTTTGTTAAAATGTTGTGTCGATTACTCGGGAAATGATTGTTCAATTAGTATCCCTCCTTGCTTTATTACCTTTGGGATGCAATATGAAGGGAATTATTTAGTCATATTAGCTTATGATAGCTTTATAAAATAAGTGCGTAAAATGTTCGGGAAATCAAAGGCTTTCCTATCATTTAATGACAAAATTGTGCTAATATATAGGAAGTAACGAATAAGATGGTGGTGTCATCGTGGTAGACAAACCAATAGGCGTCATTGACTCTGGGGTAGGTGGTCTAACAGTAGTCCATGAAATAATGCGACAATTACCTAATGAGCAACTAATTTATATAGGCGATACAAAAAGATGTCCCTATGGGTCAAGACCTAAACAAGAGGTTATCTCATATACACTAGAAATGGTCAATTTTTTATTACAAAAAGATGTTAAAATGATTGTAATTGCTTGTAATACAGCCACGGCCTTTACATTAAAAATTTTGGAAGAACAATTATCTATTCCAGTGATCGGAGTTATTCAACCAGGTGCTAGGGCAGCAATAAATGTAACAAAAACCGATCATGTAGCTGTCATTGGAACGGATGGAACGATTAATAGTCAGGCTTATAAAAAAGCATTGACAAAAATTAAACAAGATATGAATGTAATTTCTTTAGCATGTCCTCTTTTTGTGCCAATGGTAGAAAAAGGGATTTTGTACGGAAAACAGGCAATCACAATAGTAAATGATTCACTACAACCTTTAACAAATCAACCCCATTTGGATACGTTAATTTTGGGTTGTACTCACTATCCATTACTAGGGGAAACGATAAGCCAGGTGATGGGTAAACATGTACAATTAGTTTCTTCAAGTGAAGAAACTGCCCGGGAAACAAGTGTTTTACTAGATGTTCATCATTTGATGAGTAATTCCTTAAAACGACCTTATCATGAATTTTATGCAACTGGTAATTTAGATTTATTTAAACATATTGCAAAAACATTATTCAATGAAGAGATTACAAATTTAAAAACAGTCATAATAGAGAAAGTTGCACTTTAATTTTATGCCAATTTTGCCCAACAAAATAGCTGTACGAGTTCTATTATTTGTTTTTTCTCGTATATATAAAGGTACAACCTATGTTGGGAGGGACTGACATGAAAAAAATCTTTTTACTAGTTCAACTAATCGCTGTGATGATGATTATACTGGTATTAAATGGATGTCTAAAGGGTGAGCAAAACTTAAAAAAATCTGTTCCGGATGAATTATCTCCTACAGATGCTACATTAGTAGAAGAACAAAATGAAGACACGCCGAATGAAGAGGTAGAAAAGGAAGAGGATGAAGAGGAAAACACGGATATCATCATGAATGAAATGATAGATAGGACTCTCTATTTAATTGATGCTGATGGAATGGTCGTTCCACAAACATTATCGATTCCAAAGGATGAATCAAAGGCCGTTGCAAAACAAGTGTTAACATACCTAATTAAGGATGGCCCTGTGACAAACTATTTACCAAGTGGCTTTCAAGCGGTGATACCAGCCAATACTGAAATTAATGGAATCAACTTGAAAGAAGATGGCACACTCATTGTTGATGTTACAGAGGATTTTGCCAATTATGATCCTGAGGATGAATTAAATATTATTGAGGCAATCACTTATTCACTAACCCAATTTGAATCAGTTGAACGAATTAAATTAAGAATCAATGGTGAGGAACTGACTGAAATGCCAGTTAATGGGACACCAATTTCTAAGGGTTATTCACAAAAACAAGGAATCAATGTCTCAATTGATGAACAACCAGATCTATTATATAGTAAACCTGTTACTATCTTTTATCCGAAAAATAAATATAATCAAACTTATTTTGTTCCGGTGACACAATATGTAAATTTTAAGGAAGACAATGTTTATGAGTTAATGGTCCAAGCATTATTAGAAGGACCTAACTCCCTTTTTCAAACTATGCAAGTATTTAATGACGAAACAGTCTTAGTACAAAAACCAATGTTTCGAAAAGGGGTTTTAGAGCTAGTTTTTAATGAAAATATTTTAGTTGACCCAGAAAAATCAATTATTTCCGAGGATGTCATGGAAACTCTAACAAGAACATTTACAATACAAGAGAACATTGATGCGATTAGTGTAAAGGTAGAAAATAAACAGATGATTCATAATGAGGAAGGACGTACATATGATAAACCTGTTACAATGAATGAGTTTCGAAAAACTGGTGAAATATAGAAAAAGAATATCATGTTGGAAGGATGAGCATGTTGAATGAATCACTTATTGAAAAATCCCTAAGGCCAATAAAAATAACGCCACATTATATTACACATCCTGAAGGTTCTGTGTTAATTGAAATGGGAAACACAAAAGTTATTTGTAATGCCAGTATTGAAGAAAGAGTGCCACCCTTTTTACGTGGTCAAAATAAAGGGTGGATTACTGCTGAATATGCGATGCTTCCAAGAGCAACCGAACAACGAAACATGCGTGAATCCTCACGTGGAAAAGTGAGTGGAAGAACGATGGAGATACAGCGGTTGATTGGTAGGGCGCTGAGATCAGTTGTTCATTTAGAGGGGCTAGGTGAACGGACGATTTGGATAGATTGTGATGTTATTCAAGCAGATGGTGGGACTAGAACAGCCTCGATTACAGGTGCCTTTGTTGCATTAGTTTTAGCAGTTGATAAAATCAGAAAAGAACAGATAATAACAGAGATGCCGATTACAGATTATTTAGCTGCAGTATCAGTTGGTGTAATGTCTGATGGGGAAATCGTGCTTGATTTAAATTATGAAGAAGATTCTACTGCTAATGTGGATATGAATGTAATTATGACAGGTGATGGAAATTTTGTTGAGATTCAGGGAACAGGTGAGGAAACAACTTTTTCATATAATGAGTTACAACATATGCTTGCTTATGCACAAAGAGGTATTGAGCAATTATTCGAAGAACAGCGAAAGATTATAGGGGAAATTGCAAATGAAATAGGGGTTATAAAATCTAATGCATGAATTAATTATCGCAACAAAAAATCAAGGTAAGATTCGTGAATTTAAACAATTTTTAGGTAGGGATATTAATAATATTTCATCAATAGTTCATTTTGATGAATGTTTACATGTAGAAGAAACAGGTAATACATTTGAGGAAAATGCTCAATTAAAGGCTGAGCAAATTGCTCGTATATTAAAAAAACCAGTTTTAGCAGATGATTCGGGATTAGTCATCGAAGCACTGGGTGGGGAACCGGGGATATACTCTGCAAGATATGCTGGACAACCAACTGATGATAAGCGAAATTATGAAAAGGTTTTGTTGAAGATGCGTCTTGTGCCACCGGAAAATAGACAAGCCAAATTTATAGCTGTACTCGCCTTAGCGATTCCCGGTCAAGAAACAAAGTTTTTTACGGGAATTTGTCCAGGGAAAATTGCAAGTGCACCATTAGGGGGTAATGGGTTTGGTTATGATCCGATTTTTATTCCTTTAGGTTATAATCAAACAATGGCTGAATTAGCAGTTGAAGTAAAAAACAACATCAGTCATCGATATCATGCGATTTTGAAATTGAAAGAATATTTACAAAAAATGCAATTAACACCAGGTGGTCAAAATGAATCAAGTTTTAATAACAAGTGACAGTCACGGAGTGACAGAAGAATTACAGATCATTAGGCAAAGACACCAACTTAATACGAACATCCACTGTGGAGATTCCGAACTTTTTGGAGACTCTCCTTATTTGCGTGGATTTTTAACGGTTGGGGGTAATTGTGATCGGAAAGGTGATTTCCCGTATGAAAAACTAATAGAAATAGACGGGTTACGTATATTAATTGTTCATGGACACCGGCATCGTGTGAAATCGTCTTTATTAAATTTATCCCTAGCGGCGAAAGAGGCTGGAGTTGATATCATTTGTTTCGGACATTCACATGTACCATATGCTGATAAAATAGACAATCAGATTTTTATTAACCCAGGAAGCATTCGCTTGCCAAAGCAATATGATCAACCATCTTATGTCATATTGCAATGGACAAGCCTAGATAATATTGAAGTACTCTTTTATGATTTAAATGGTGACAAATTGAATGATTTATCGAATAGTTTTAGTCTCTAAGAGTAATTAATTGTTTGAAAACAATTGACATTTAAATTGCAAATGCCTATAATTATTCTTGGTTGTAAAAATTTAATAAGAATTTGCGGGTGTAGTTTAATGGTAAAACTCCAGCCTTCCAAGCTGATGTTGGGGGTTCGATTCCCCCTACCCGCTCCATATGTCCTCGTAGCTCAGCTGGATAGAGCAATGGCCTTCTAAGCCATCGGTCGGGCGTTCGAATCGCTCCGAGGACGCTACGAAAGAGTCTTGTAAACAATAGGTTTATGAGGCTTTTTTGTTTTTTCATAAAAGGTAGTTATTAAAATAATGACTGCAGATAAAATAAGGGAATTTGTTAAGTTTCAAGATTTATTACATTGTTATCTGGATAGGGCAATTAATAATATTGAAGGGTGTTCTAGATTTGATAATACTAATGAAGCTGATAAAGTAATGGAAGAGGTTTTCTAATGCTCATATTTCTAAATTATTTTGTTCTATGAAAAATAAATGCTATTTAGTATATTCGACACTTTTCTATGCGGTAAGATATTTTTGTGTGACAGTAAGGGCAGTGACGGAAGAAATTATATTGTGAATCAATTTGATGGAGGTAAAGATGGAATCTTCCAAAATTGATGAGTGAGTTTAGTCATCATATTTAGGAGCATGCTTCGGCTTGGGGGTTTTTAGAGGACTTCATCCTAGGATATGACTTTAGCCGACATTTTATGTCAAAATCCACCTGATTTAGCAGGTGGTTGTTTAAACTAAATATTATTATTGAATAAGAACCTAATTCTTTTTACGATTTACCTTTAAAGAATATGCCTAGCTGTGAAAAGAAGGTAAGCATTATGAAATTCCCAATCAATAAGATTAGTGTGATTATAACGATTCTATTAAATATAAAACTAATTCCTCGGCTGCAAAGTATTTCTGATCAATTCAATAAAGTCATCATCTTGGAATGTGTTTTCATCAGTTGGAAGATAGGCACGGATTCGTAAGCCTAATGAAAGTAGAACAAACAATTCCCCTGTTTTTATTGTATCGATATTTTCCGATATAACATTATGTTCTTTACCTATTTTAATCCATTGCTGTGATAGAAATACAGATTGATTGTAAAATTCCTTTAAGGAATAATCAACTTCTGGATTTCCAGTCTTAGAAAGTAGGTAAACTAATATTTTATTTGTAATTTCATTTGGTTCATTAAGACTTACCATTTTTTTCGTTATCTCATGAAAAGGCCCTTCAAATTCCTTTTGAGCCATGTTAACGTGTTTCTGAAAACGTTCATTTATTTCTTCAAGTCTTTCGAGTAAAACTAATGTATAAATCTCATCTTTTGTTTTTACATAATGAAAAATTGCCCCTTTTGTTAAGCCTGATTGCTTTATAATGTCATTTAAGGTTATAGAATCACACCCTTTTTCCATGATTAATTGTTTTGTTGTGCTAAGTAATGTTCCCATCGTTTGTTCTCGTCGTTCTTTCTGTCTCATAAAATCACCTCTTTATTTATTACCCTTTATTATATATACGAACTGACGGTTTGTGAAGTGTTACTATCAAAGCCGCTGTAGAATAATGTCCATTACATTTACTTTGTAAACTAAAACCTGGGTAGGAGATTATTCCTTTGTCTAAAGTTGTTGCTATCGCTATTCACTAAGAGATTTTGGTGTATAGTACATCTTAAAAATTTACTCTTTTACCCCGTGTAAAATTCCAGTTGACATACCAACCAACGGTATGTTAAAGTGAATATAAATTTTAGTTTATTTGAAAACAGCAGTAATTTTTTATAATTTAACTACAGATGAATGTTTAGGTTGATTGTATAAAACAAAAAAATAACTAATGATGAATTTTTTAAGGAAAAAATCTTATACTGGATTGGGAGACTTTATCTTTTAATCACTAATAGAATGAAACATTTTCTAAGTCAAAAGTAATGAGTAGTTTAATTTTCTATTATTTTACGAAGGAGTGAAGTGAACATGAGTGAGGAAACTCGAAGGTATGCAGGTTGGTTAATCATTATTTTGCCAACAGTAATATATGGAGGTACGAGTCTATTATCAATGCTGATTGAACCTAGTTCAAGTTATCATGAGGGTACTTTCAGGCGGGATTTATGGCGGGCGGGGCATGCGCATGCAGGTATACTTTTGATACTATCTCTGCTTGCTTATTTATATGTAGATAAGGCAAGATTATCAGCAGGTATGAAACGATTTGTCTGTGCTAGTATTCCGTTGTCTGCTATTTTTATTCCTTTTGCATTCTTTTTATCAGTATTATCACCTGATGCAACTGAACCTAATGCCCTTATTTATTTTGCATATGCAGGTGCATTAAGTTTAGTAGCGGGATTGATTGTTCTTGGTATCGGACTTGTACGGAAATCAGACAGTAAGTAATTTTCCAATTGGGCGGATGACATTGAATAAAGGCCCCGGAGGGAGTGAATTAAATTGATTACTATTATAGTATTGATTGGTAGTTTTGCCGCATTAGTACTTTTGTCGCGAACTGGGATACTTTTTCGTCATCGATCAATAACGGAGTTAGCGGCGTATGCAATGTCTTTTTTCCTCATATTTTTTGGCATCAGCCATTTTTTTCTATATGATGAGATGCTCCTGATGATTCCTAAATTTTTGCCTTACCCAGGTTTTATCGTTTATTTTACAGGCATCATTGAAGTTATACTAGCTATAGGTCTAATTAGTCATAGAAGTCGTAGACTTTCAGGTATATTAATCGCATTATTTTTTATTGCTGTCTTTCCAGCCAATGTGGTTAAAATGATGGGTGACATTGAGATACAAGGTACTTTTAATTCCCCTGTAATGTCATGGATCAGATTATTATTCCAACCAATCTTCATCGTATGGGCTTTATACAGCAGTCAATGGATCAAAATTAAACATGATATAAAAAATTTTTCATAGTTGGTATCTCATCGTTTTATCAGCTTATTCAATTATATCAGAAAAAGGGCCATTAAAAAGTCCTCTAATGTGTCGGTCCTGTTTCCATAAATAGTTGTATTTCCTGATTAAACTTTCTTATCTGGCTTAAAAAATAGTTAAATATTGAATAACAAAAGCATGTAAACTAATAATTTTTAACGATAGAGATCCTATTGAATAGGTGTCCTAATTTATCGATAACTGGATATACCTAAGAGGAGTGGGGATTTAATGATGCAAAAAAGTATTAATAGCAACGAACGACGAGGAAATCAATGAATTAGCATTAAATTAATTTAAGTCAGATAGATTTTTTGATTTCAAACTACTTTTGACGAAATTAAGCTACTTTAACGCTTCAAAAATATAAAAAATGGTTTGATTTAACACGATAATTTCAGCAATGTTTATTGTTGTAAAAGGTTGGTATGGGTTATTCAGAAGGGGTTGTGTTAAGTGTCAATTAATTTTAAAATATTAGGGGAAGGATTCCCGATTGTTATCCTACATGGTTGGTCGTTGGATCATCAAACGATGTTAAATTGTTTAGAACCAGTATTTGAGAATAGGGATGGATGGAAGAGGATATATTTAGATCTGCCTGGAATGGGTAATTCAAAGGCGCTTGAAAGTATTCAAAATGCAGATGACATGTTAACAGAGATATTACATTTCATCGATGAATTTATTCCCAATGAACCATTCCTAGTTTGTGGCTATTCATATGGTGGATATTTGTCGCAAGGTATTTTACATTTTCGCAAAAGTCTTGTTCGTGGGGTATTTCTTTTTGCTCCCGTCATTATTGCAGATTACAATAGAAGAAATTTGCCAAGTCATCAAACTTTGATAGAAGACTCGCACCTTATATCTAGTTTGTCATCGGAAGAATTAGCTGAATTTGAATCTATGGCTGTTATACAAGGTAAAAAAGAATGGGAGAGATATAGAAAGGAAATATTGATTCCTTCAAAAAATGCAAACAGTGAATATTTAGATGGAATTCACCAAAGTGGTTACTCGTTTACCTTTGAGATAGATAGGGACTCATTTGCTTTTGATTATCCGGCCTTAATCATTACCGGTCGGCAGGATAGTATTGTTGGATATAAAGACACATGGGAATTGATTGATTCTTATTCAAGGGCAACCTTTGCAGTACTTGATACGGCGGGACATAATCTTCAAATTGAACAGTCGAGCCTATTTGAAGCATTAACAGGCAATTGGCTTGAAAGGGTGGAATATGAGCTGTTGAAAACGGGATTTGGATTAGTTCAACGATAAATATTTTCTTTGATTTTTTTAGAAAGGGTGCGATTGTGAGTGAAAGATCACTATTGAATACTTTAAAGTTTCTCTGTTTTTCTCAATTTTTTGTTTGGATTAATGTTGCTACACATTTTAATTTATTTTTATTTCATTTAGATGGATATTATTCTTGCAGTAGTCATAAATTGCCGTTATTTCCACAGAGCTATCTGAATAAATGATCTTAATGGTTTTTACTTCTCCCTTTTTATCTTTGGACGTAAGAAAGGTTTATTGTAAATAATGACCTTATATGACTTTTGACAAAAAGATAGAATGGTTTGAATGATTAAACATAATAGAATTTAAGATCTACATTAAGATTATATGTAAATTTATGCATCACCATTATCAGATAGGTGGTTAGCAAAAGGTAGCTTTTTACATGCAGCTTTTTAGCTGGTTTAACTCTGGTGTTGTGCTGGACTTAAATCAGTCATTTTTTTGTCCGTTATGAAATGATAAATTTGAATTTTAGTTCATTGCAGGATAGTTGCCTCCAACAATAAAAGTAAAGAGACTTGTATCAAAAATAGAGACTTAATTTTATTTATTTATCAAAATTGTATTATTGATTATAAAATTTCTGCGTATTTATAAATATGCTGTTCATTCTCCGTTCATATACATTGGCTATGATGTTCTCACAATGTATTAGGAGTTGATAACATGCTTAAACCATTTCGAAGTTTAGCAAGATTTTCTGGTAGCTTAAAAGGATCTAAAATTGTATTAATTGCATGGATTATAGCGTTACTTGCGTTTAGTTATTTTTCTCCATCGGCAAAGGAGTATGACGTAAATAGTACTGAAGGAAGTGTAACAGGAAATACGGCGTCTGAAATTGCTCAGAAAGCATTAGATAAAGGGTTCCCTACTGATGAAGGAATGCCAGCTTTACTTGTTTTTTATCGAGAAGGAAAAATAACTGACATAGATCGGGAGAAAATTACTGATCTGAGTAAGTGGTTTGCATCTGATGATAAACCAAGGTATATTGCAAGTGCTCTACCGTTTCATATGTTCTCGGATAAAATTCAAGACCAAATGTTTTCTGAAGATGGAACAACATTAATTTTTAACTTGGCAATGGAAGATGGAATTGATTCAGATCAGACAAATGAGGCATTAAATGAAATTAGGAGCAAGGTAGATTCAATAGGTCTAGATGACATACAGTTTGAAATTACTGGCCCTGCTGGAATATCTGCTGATACAATTGCATTATTTCAAAATGCCGATTTTGTTTTAATGCTGGCAACCATAGGATTAATTTTTCTGATATTGATCGTTATTTATCGTTCCCCTTTACTTGCCGTTACTCCCTTAATTATAGCTGGAATTGTCTATGGTATCGTTGATCGCCTGTTAGGCTTGGCAGGAAAATATGATTGGTTTCCGGTTGATGGCTCGGCTGTTTCAATAATGCTCGTCTTATTATTTGCCGTGTTAACTGATTATAGTTTGTTCGTATTTTCAAGATACCGTGAAGAATTAGGAAAAAATCAATCCCAATATCAGTCAATGGATGAGGCTATTTATCATGTTTCTGAGCCAATCTTCTTTAGTGGTGGAACAGTACTTTTAGCGATGCTGACTTTGTTTACGACTGTGTTTGAGCCATATAACCATTTCGCACCGGTATTTTCAATGGCTGTTGTTGTGATTTTACTTGCTGGGTTAACACTAATACCAGGCATTTTTGCGATTATGGGTAGAAAAGCATTTTGGCCGTTTATTCCTAATGTTGGAGAAAACAGTAGGGATAAAAGAGGATTTTGGTATAAGGTTAGTCGTTTAGCTGTTAAGCGTCCCGGATTATCTGCGGGTGTGTTATTAATCGTTTTACTCGTAGGCGTAGTAAATCTTACAACAATGAAGTTTAATTTCAACTTAATGAATTCCTTCCCGGAGGATATTTCATCACGACAAGGTTTTGAAATTTTGGCTGATCATTATCCTCCTGGTCAATTAGCGCCTGTAGATGTCATTTTACAATCAGACAATGAAATCAATTTAAATGAAAAGTTTGTTTACAATTTCAATAAACTAATTGCCAAGATTGCCAGCCAAAATGGTATATCTTCTGTTAGCCCTAAACTTACGGAAGGCATGATGACGGGAGAGGAAGATTTGCCACGTAACTTCATGGCAAAGGAAGGGAGGGCTTTTAAATTTCAAGTTATACTTGATGATAATCCATATGATAAATCAGCACTAGATACAGTAGGTAAATTACGAGATGAAGCAAATAGATTCCTGAAGGAAAGCGGTTTTTCTACAAATGAATTTTATCTACATTATGCGGGTCAGACAGCAGAACAGGTAGATGTACAACAGATGAATAAGCGTGATATGATGATTTTATTTTCCCTTGTCATCGTACTGTTGACTATTATCCTTGGAGTCCAGACACGATCGATTGTATTACCGGTATTTATGATGTTCACGATTCTTCTATCATATACGGCCTCACTTGGATTCGGTTGGTTTATATTTGAAAAAATTATGGGGTATGAAGCTGTCAGTTATCGATTACCAGTGTATACTTTCGTTTTCATGGTTGCTTTAGGAATTGATTATAACATTATTCTCGTTTCGAGAATCAGGGAATTAACAAAGGAACTTCCATGGAAAGAAGCCGTTGGTGAAGGGATAGCTTTAACTGGAGGAGTTATTTCATCAGCGGGACTGATTCTTGCAGCGACCTTTGGTGTCTTAATGACACAACCATTACAGGAACTTTTCTTGTTTGGCTTTACTATGGCATTAGGAATTTTATTGACAACATTTTTAATTGCCGCTGTGTTTCTGCCTTCAGTTTTGATACTGGTGCGTCGAAAAAACAAAAAAGTATTTTATAAAATAAAAAGTGATTGATGATGAATATTATGCCCTCCTAAAGTAGGAATTCGTATCCTATTTAGGGGGGAATACTTTAATGTCTACTAAGAACGTAAAAAATACTATGGGTAGCTAGTAGAGTTATTTAGTTAACTAAAACAGGCAACTATTTTATCCTTATATTGGGAAAAAGTTTCAGAAATTGCTGGATATAAAGTGACATTTGATAAAATGTAATTACCGAAGGATTTTCGACAGAAGGTGGATATTCGATTAAAGTCTTACGATCTACCTAACACAATAAACTACATAATGTTCAAAAAATGATATGATAAACATTGAGGTGGAACAAATGAACGAACTACATATTTACCCTATTATGGTACCAACAGATACTGGAAGACTTCAGTCGATCAATTTCTATCTTGTGAAGTCAAAAGATAAGGTGATATTAATCGATGCCGGGGTGAATAATCAACAATGTTGGGATGCCCTTAATGCCATGCTGAAAAAACACGCACTTACTATTTATGATATTAATGCGGTCCTTTTAACTCACAATCATTCTGATCATACGGGCTTAGTCAATCCAATTCTAGCGCTGAACAATGTACCAATTTATTCACATAAAGACGCGATTATCCGGCTAAAACGTGATAAAATATTTTTAGAAAAACGGGTTCTATTTTATGAAAATTTATATAAGAAAATGGGTTGTGGTTCAGAAGCAAACCAACAAATTGAACGAATGAAGCATGCTATCGACAAAAATGCCCATCAAAAAGTTTCCAGTGAAATTATTCCACTACAAGAAGGGGATACATTATTTGGCTTTAAAATTTATGAAATCCCTGGACATGCTCCAGACCATATTGCGTTCTGGCATGAAGATAGTAAAAGCATGTTTGTCGGTGATCATATTTTAAAAAATTCACCAACAAATGCGTTAGTCGAATGTGATCAATTTGGTCATCGTCTGCCAACTTTAATTCAGTATGAGCAATCATTACAAAAATTAAATACTTTTGAAATAGCGATTGCTTACCCGGGGCATGGTGAAGTAATAGAACACACTCATTCATTAATTAATGGGAAACTAGAACGAATTAAGAAAAAAGGGGAACGAATCAAACAGTTGTTAACAGAATCTAAAAGGGCTTCCCAAATTGCTCATGAAATGTATGGAAAACGTTATGACACATTGATTGCCCTTGTTATGTCGGAAATCATTGGGCATTTAGATAGACTAGAAAGTCTAAATGAGGTTACTTCAGAAAAAATTAATGGGATATATTATTTTTCAGCAATATAATGATTTATTAAGAAAGGATGGTGAAAATGAATATTGGAATTATTGGAGCAGGTGCCATTGCTACTTATTTATTAGAAGAACAAAACAATTATGATTACACGGTAACAAGCATTTTTGTTCGAAATCAGGCTAAATATGAACGACTGGAACAACAGTTTAATGTGACACTTTATACAGACATTGAAGCATTTCTACAATCATCAATAGATGTGGTCGTGGAAGCAGCAAACATTGAAGCTGTTACCGAGTTTTTACCACGGACAATTGCAAAAAAAGATACTATCGTTATTAGTATTGGTGCTTTGACTGATGAAGTTTTCATAAAACATGTCAAAAAAATCGCTGATCATAACCATACATTCATTTATTTACCTTCTGGTGCGATTGGTGGATTAGATCTAATACAAAATGTTGCAACTGTTGGGAAAATTAATGAAGTTACTTTAGAGACACGAAAACCCGCTCATACTTTAATAAATGAACAAATAACGGAAGACATGATAATTTTTCAAGGAACAGCAGTAAATGCAATTCAGCTATTTCCTAAAAACATTAATGTATCGATTGCCATATCATTGGCTGGTGTTGGATTAGAGAGAACTATTGTACGAATTATTGCCGATCCTTTAACGAAAAAAAACACCCACAAAATTTTTGTAAGTGGTGAATTTGGTGAGGCTACATTCCAAGTGGAAAATAAGGCATTACCGACAAATCCAAAAACGAGCTATTTAGCCGCAATGAGCGTTATTGGAACATTAGACAGAATAAACAACCGTATAAAAATAGGATCTTAATATGGATTCTTTCCTTCCTCATTAGTTATAAATGGAGAAGGGCACGAATAAATGATAATCCTTACCTTCTCAATTGAAATTGAGGATAGAAGGGCACGAATAAATGGTAATCCTTACCTTCTCAATTGAAATTGAGGATAGAAGGGCACGAATAAATGATATTCTTTACCTTCTCAATTGAAATTGAGGTTAGAAGGGCACGAATAAATGATAATCCTTACCTTCTCAATTGAAATTGAGGTTAGAAGGGCACGAATAAATGATAATCCTTACCTTCTGTATTGAAATTGAGGATAGAAGGGCACGAATAAATGGTAATCCTTACCTTCTCAATTGAAATTGAGGAAGGAAGGGCACGAATAAATGGTAATCCTTACCTTCTCAATTGAAATTGAGGTTGGAAGGGCAGGAATAAGTTGTATTCCTTACCTTCCTCACTGATTATAAAAGGAGAAGGGCATGAATAGGACATATTCCCGACCTTCTTCATTATTTTCACAAGGCGAAGGGCACTCGGTAGACGTTTGAATTCCCTTCTGACTTGATTTTACATGTAGAAGGGCACTCGGTAGACGTTACAAAATGGGCAAATGAAAACTGAATCCCGATTCGTGATTTTCAACCTTGTTCCTTCTGCGGTTGTTGTGTATCATCTCCATCTCTACGAGACTCTAATTCTAAAATAATCTCTCTAAAATTTTCTTTGTTTAGTTTAAAGCGTCCGGTAAATATAATGGAGATGATGAAAAAGATAATTGGTAAACCGACAATAATTACCCGAACAGCAGTAATAGCTGAATCTGGTTGAACAATATCAGCAACGGCTTCATCCGGATTTGCTTCCACATATCCGAAATAACTTAACAGCAGTCCAACCCCACCAACAGCAATACCAGATGCCGCCTTATTAAAAAATGAGATAATACCATTAAATGCTCCTTCCCTTCTTACTCCATTATGATATTCGTCTACATCAATAATATCGGGTAAAATAGACATTGGAATAATTTGACAAGCGGCGAGTCCCCCACCAAGTAGTATTAAAAAGCCTACAATCATTACCGTGTTTCCCACCGGTATTAGTAATCCGATACATAGTGCTATCATCATATAAATTGCGCCAACAATATAGGATATTTTCTTACCAAATTTATGAATAAATAAGGTCCAAACTGGCGCTAGTAATAATGCCGTAATAATCGGGATGGCCATATAAATAGCAGCGTCACCTTTAATTTTCAAAACATCTCCTAAATAAAAAATGGCTAAGGCCATAACGACAGCAAGCGCTGATGTATTAAATAAATACATTCCGGTTACATTACGAAATTCGTCATTTTTAAAAAAAGTTGTAATGGTTGTAAAGGAACCTTCGTAATTACTTCGATTTCCCTCGATTCTTTCTTTAGATATAAATCCTGTTTGCCAAAGGGCAATCATCATAACGATCCCAAAGATGATCCCCATATATAAAAAACTTGTCGTTCTACCATAATGACTGAATATGACATCAGTAATAAGGGGTATACCGGCAGCAGCAAATAATGTTCCAATAAATGAAAATCCAACCCGGAAACTTGATAAGACGGTTCGTTCATCATAATTTTGTGTCATTTGTGCCATTAAGGACCCGTAAGGTACGGCTACTATCGTATATGCTGTGTTAAACAAAATATATATGATTAAATAATAAGAAAAGCGGCCCATTTCGGTCAATTCGGGCACATACCAAATGGCCATAAAGAATAAACCAAATGGAATGGCTCCGAACATTATATATGGTCTTCTACGCCCCATTGAAGAATTCGTATTATCGGATATTCTCCCCATAAAATAATCAGTAACCGCATCCCAAACTTTCGCTACCAAGAAAATGATTCCTGCCAATCCGGGGGATATAGCCCCTACATTTACAATAAACCATAACATGTAGAAATTAATCCCATCAAAGGCTATATTAATTGCTGTATCACCAAATCCGTAAGCCATCTTTTCTCGTAACGGTATGACATATCCTTTTTTCATTTATTGTCCTCCCCGTATGCTATTTAAAAATGTTGTATCAGAGCACCTATTATTCTATTATTTTTAAAAATATTCTACATAAATATGTAAAAATCCATTCCCTTAACGTTCCTTTTCAAGTTGAATGATGGTAGAATTTGGTTTTATAGTAATTGTATTTCCCCCCTTTTTGATAATGGTAGCATCATGAACAATAAGTCGATTAATTTGTTTTGAAATAATCGTCAACTCACTATCAACTTGAACAGAAATTTTCATACTAGCTAAACCTCCAATTAACAATTTATTAAAATTTTTCCCTAAACTTTGATAGACACCGCCTTCGTATCGCATATTGATTAAATAGTTATTTTCCACATCTATTCCGGAAATTTCATTAAATGTTTCTTCATATTTAATTAAAAAGTAATTCCCTGTCGTAGAATACGTGTTTGACGGGTATTTCATCCCTAAATAACTTCTTTTATCCCGCTTAAGAAGTTGGGTAGGTTCATAAATGAATAGATAAGGATAGTGGGGGATACCTGGAATCATATCGGGAGTATAAGAAGCAGTCATCCCGCCAATTGGTTCCACCTTTGCCATATTCGTTATAAACCCGTTATATGCTTCCAGCAAATACGAAAACTCAGCGGTAATTAAAGCATAATAGATTTTCGCCTCGGCAGACCATAATGTCCAGGAATGTCCTGCATTATAAGATGGACCATAATCGTTAGATTCATATTGCGTTTCCCAAAAACGGATTGATGACATGTACATTTTTGCATCGTAGGTCGTTATTTCTAACACTCGATGTAGATGGAGCATTTTTTCAGCCATTTCTACGTAGTTGGGTTTATTTTCTATATGGTAGCAATAATATAAAATTGATAGTGCACTACAAGAGATTGAACCATCTTCCGTACAACTTTCACCTTCTGTTGGAAAGGATAGCCCACGATCAACAATATGCTTTGTCATTTTAGCCGCTACTAAGCGATACGATTCTGTTAATGAATTTTCTCCCAATTTTTCACATAACCTTATTAGTTTTACAAATAGCACGACAGGGGTATGAACAGTCGTG
>DKGO01000119.1 GCA_002453315.1 Caryophanales bacterium UBA6768
TAGAGGGGTTTCCTATTGTGCAGTCTGTGATGGCGCATTTTTCAAGGAAAAAGAACTAGTCGTCATAGGTGGTGGTGACTCTGCAGTGGAAGAGGGAATATATTTAACCCGTTTTGCTAGTAAAGTGACAATCATTCACCGACGTGACGAGCTCAGAGCACAAAAGATAATTCAAGAGCGTGCCTTCAAAAATAAAAAAATTGAATTTGTATGGGACACGGTTGTCGATGAAATTAATGAGAAGGATGGCAAAGTAGGTTCTTTATCAATTACTAACGTTAAAACAGATGAAAAAGGAACATTTGAAACAGATGGGGTTTTTGTATACATCGGAATGGACCCCTTAAGTGAACCATTTACATCTTTAAAAATTGTTGATGATGAAGGATATATCCCAACGAATGAAAACATGGAAACATCAGTACCTGGGATATTTGCGGCAGGGGATATTCGGGTTAAAGACCTACGGCAAATTGTCACTGCAACAGGGGATGGAAGTATAGCAGCTGAAATGGCAATAAAATATATTGAAGAACAAAATTAAACTATATTTTAAAGTTATATCGTTTTAACTTTACTGTAATAAAATCGCAATATTCGTATAGTATACTATATTTAAACTAATTGACCCCCTTTAATAAATTAGTTGATGGCACAGGAAACGGACCCTGTGCCCTTTTTTTAATGTTTCCACTTAAGTTCGCTTGACTTCATGATATAATAAATATAAGCTTTAAAAACGATTAAGATAATCAATTTTTAGGGGGAGAAGTCCATTGACTGGGGCACAAACAAAGTTTGTTATCATAACCGGTATGTCTGGTGCAGGTAAAACTGTCGCTGTACAAAGTTTTGAAGATTTAGGTTATTACTGCGTTGATAATTTACCACCCACATTATTACCGAAATTTTTAGATTTAGTGAAGGATTCAACGAACAACATCCAAAAAATAGCCCTAGTAATTGATTTGCGTGGACGGGAATTTTTCGAGGCGTTATATAAATCTTTAGATTCTTTAGTTGATCAAAGTTGGATTCAATCCCATATTATTTTTTTAGATGCAAAAAACGAATCACTCGTAAGTCGTTATAAGGAAACACGAAGATCTCATCCATTATCCATGGATGGCTTACCTTTAGAAGGAATAGTGCGCGAAAGAGAATTATTAGATGAATTAAGAGGTAGGGCCCAAAGGATCATCGATACGACGGCATTAAAACCTAAGGAATTGCGTGAAAAAATTCATCGATTATATTCAGATGAAAAAGAACTCCAGTTTTCAATTAATTTAGTTTCCTTCGGTTATAAATATGGAATCCCCATTGACGCTGACTTAGTTTTTGATGTTCGATTTTTACCAAATCCATTTTACATCAAACAAATGAGGCCTTTAACAGGATTAGATGAGGAAGTGTCTAATTATGTATTAAAATGGGCAGATACACAAAAGTTTAATCAAAAATTAATGGATCTATTTCAATTTTTAATTCCCCAATATAAAAAAGAAGGCAAGGCTCAAATTGTCATCGCAATAGGCTGCACAGGTGGGCAACATCGGTCTGTGACATTAGTTGAATATTATGCTGAATTACTATCACCAAATCAAACAACCCACATTACCCATCGCGATATTAATAAACGAAAGGGATAAAATAATGAACTTGAAGGATATTAATAAAAAAAAGAAAATTGTCGTTTTAGGTGGGGGCACTGGGATGCCAATCTTATTACGGGGATTAAAAAAACTTCCCGTTCAATTATCGACGATTGTTACTGTGGCAGATGACGGGGGAAGTTCGGGATTAATTCGTCAAACAATGAACACACCTGCACCTGGTGATATTCGTAATGTAATTGCAGCTTTAGCCAATGTGGATAAAGATTTAGAAGAATTATTTCAATATCGATTTCAAAGCAATAATGGATTATCTGGTCATTCATTAGGCAATATGGTCCTCGTTGCTATGGATTCGATTACGGGTGATTTTCATACAGCCATTAAGAAAGTAGCCGAATTATTTCAAGTGCAAGGTAATATTTATCCCGTCGTGAATGAATCAATCACATTAAATGCTGAAATGACAGATGGTACGATAATTTCTGGTGAAACAAACATTACATCAGCTAAAAATCAAAAAATTAAACGGGTATTTTTAACTCCCGAGGAAGTAAAACCATTACCTAATATCATCCGAGAAATTCAAATGGCCGATATGGTCGTTGTATCTCCGGGAAGTTTATATACAAGTATATTGCCTAATATTATTATTCCTGAAATAAAAACAGCATTAAAAAATACACCAGCAGAAGTCATTTACGTATGTAATATTATGACCCAGGCTGGAGAAACGGAAGATTATACAGCATCTGACCACATTAAAGCAATGTATCACCACGTTAATGATCCATTTATTGACGCCATCATTGTACATAATCAACCGATTAAAGAAGGGAATTTACAAAAATACCGACTTGAGAATGCTTATCCTGTAACTTATGATTTAGATATATTAGCCAATCTAGGCCTAAATATCATTGCTGAGGACATAATTGATGATTCTAAACAACTTGTACGTCACCACAAGCATAAAATTGCCCAACTATTATTTAATCGACTAAAATTGTAAGTGGGGTAAAAAAAGAAGGATATTAAAGGAGTGCAATCGATTGTCTTCATTTACTTCAGAAGTAAAAAAGGAAATCATTTTGTCAAACGTGAATGACTGTTGCTCCCAAGCAGAACTTAAGGCAATTATCAGAATGAATGGTGTAGTTTCCACATTAGAACATGAAATGATGTTAGATATACAAACAGAAAGGGCATCGACTGCACGAAAAATATATACATTATTAAAAAAAGTATACGATCATGACATTGGAATTTTAGTTCGAAAAAAGATTAAATTACACAAAAATAATATTTACATCGTTCGAATTAAACAACATGTCGCTCAATTTCTTGATGAACTACAATTAGATCACGAAGAAGATGGATTTATCCAATCAAGTTTAAGGGATGAATTGCAAAATAAGTGTTGTAAACGGGCTTACCTGCGAGGGGCATTTGTTTCAAGAGGATCCGTGAATAACCCCGAAACCTCATCTTATCATTTGGAAATTTTTAATTTAGATCAAGATCATAATCATGTACTCTGTGAATTAATGAATGAATTTCAGTTAAAAGCAAAGGAATTACAACGAAGAAACGGTTATATCGTTTATATTAAAGAAGCAGAGAAAATAGCTGATTTTTTAAGTATAATTGGTGCAAACCATGCATTATTTAAATTTGAGGATGTACGTATTGTTAGGGATATGAGGAATTCTGTTAATCGTATCGTCAATTGTGAAACAGCCAACTTAAATAAGACAATTAGTGCCTCAGTGAGACAAATTGAAAGTATAAAATTTATCCAAGGAAAAGAAGGCCTTGATATTTTACCAGAAAAACTTAGGGAAATTGCGATAGTACGATTACAAAACCCGGAAATTTCATTGAAAGAATTAGGTGATTTATTACCAAGTGGAAAACTTTCTAAGTCAGGAGTGAATCATCGATTAAAAAAAATTGAACAAATAGCGGCATCATTAAAATAGGAAAGTAATATCACATTGAATAGAAAAGGAGTCAAGAAATTTTTTATTGAAAAATTTTTACTTCCATAATTTACATGTTATAATTATATTGTGCGCGAAAGCGCTTTCAAGTAGAGAGGATGGATTATATTGGTGGAAAAACAAATAGAGGTATTGATTGATACAGGCTTACAAGCAAGAGTTGCAGCAAAGTTTGTTCAGGAAGCTAATCGCTTTTCATCAAACATATTTATTGAAAAAGACGGTAAAAAAATAAATGCGAAAAGTATTATGGGATTGATGAGTTTGGCGATTACAAAAGGGGAAACCGTCACCTTGGTTGCAGAAGGACCTGACGAAACCATTGCTATCAACGAATTGACAAGCCTAATTTCATAATGATTTAACATAAATAGAGACCATACATAAGGGGAATATGCTAGTGCAAAAATATTTGTATTATAGAAAGGCGTTAAACGAGATTGCCAAACCATGTGCATTTGTTGACATGGATGCTCTAGAAAAAAACACTCAAATGATTGTAGACGGTGCAAAAGATAAAAAAATTCGCGTCGCTAGTAAATCAATTCGAAGTGTGGAAGTCTTACGAAAGATTTTTGCTTCTTCAAATGTATTTCAAGGGATCATGAGTTTTACCGCCGAGGAGGCGATTTATTTACATGAACAAGGATTTGATGATTTACTTATTGCCTATCCAATTTGGAATGAAAATCAATTACGATTGGTATGTCAAAAGATAGCCCAAGGTGCCACAATTACATTAATGGTAGATAGTCTTGAGCATATTGAACATTTGGAAATGATTGCGAATAAGGAAAATGGGACGTTTTTAGTATGTATGGATATCGATTTGTCTAGCGACTTATTTGGTATCCATTTTGGTGTGCATCGTTCACCGATTAAGAAAGTGACAGATGCTATTGCTATTGCCAACCGAATTTTACTGTCAAATGAATTAAAATTAGATGGTATTATGGGATATGAAGCACAAATTG
>DKGO01000114.1 GCA_002453315.1 Caryophanales bacterium UBA6768
GTCACGAAGCGCGTTACGAAAACTATAAAATTAGGTAATATTAAAAGAGCCTAGGGTTTCAGAAAAATTCTCCGGCAAATGATTACAGCAAAATAATTACTGTATTCAACTTCCTCTTTACCAACAATCCCACTTAAAAATATTATTATCACGCAATGAATCAACTATTTCATCACCAACATTGATGTCTTTATCGAAACGTTGTGCCCTCATCCCCATTTACAATGCAGTTAGGAATTTGGTCTGCAAATATATTTAACCATGAATAAAGGGAGGGCAAAATAACAAGCCCTCCTAAAATTATTGCAACTGTTGGATTTTTTAAGATACTTCTCAAATCTGTTTGATAAATATTCCTTATGTTTTTCATGACATTCCATCTCAATTAAATTTTTCTTTTCTTATTTTCCTATTAATAAGATAAAAAACAAATGTTCAAATTTCATTAAGAAATATACCTTCTCTCCATTAAATGAATTCCTAGACCTATTAACACAACGCTCATTAATAATAATATAGTGATAGGGTACATCACTTCCCCAATCGAATCACCGTACACCGTTACCCCTTGTAAAGCGTCCATGGCATATGTAATTGGGACAATTTTAGATAGCATAATCATAAAGGAGGACTCGACAATTTCCAACGGCCAATAGGCCCCCCCAATCATGGCCATACTAACCGCAACAATTGGTACAGCAGCTGAAAATTGTTGAACTGATTTCACGATACCAACAAGAAAAGTGGACAATGCAACAATTGCCAACACGTAGGGGATTAATATAAGTAACGTTTGGGCAAATGTACCGTAAAAATCCACTTTCACGATATACCGGAAAATAGAAAATATTAATACAACTTGTAAATACCCGACTAAAAAACTATATAAAAAATTACCCGCATACATTTCCCATTTACGGACAGAAGATAAAATCATCCGATCCCAAACACCACTTTTCTTTTCTTCTAAAATTTGAAATACACTAAAGGCAATTGTGTAAATGACAAAAAATAATGTAAATCCAAATAATGAATGTAAATTCCCATCATATATATGTTCATCATTTGTTGAAAAAGAAGCATTTTCAATTTGAAAGAAATGATCCCCTTTAACTTCTTCACCTAAAGTTTTTTCAATTTCTTTCCATTGATTCACTTTAATAAATGCATCACGGACAACCTGCTCAAGCAAATGAACATTTGGTGAATCAATACCGACGATAATGTTAAAGTCATTTTCCATTAATTCTAATCCCAATTCACTTTTTCCCGTTTCTACTTTTTGAATTAATTGATTTCTATTAGATTCTTTTATCATAAAAAAACTATTTGATTCAATTTCATTGATAATATCTGACATATCTGTATCATTTACCACATTTGTGGGAACAGTTATTTTATCAAAACTATTGCTACCAATGATGAAAGCAAATAGCACTGACATCGACGTCATTAATATAAATGTCCAAGGGGTTCGAATTAAACTTTGTATTTTTGCCATAAAAATACCAATCATGTACTTTGCCCCCTTTTCGGAAAACTGAATATAGCTGTCAAGATAACAATTAAGGTGAAGACAAGTAAATACAGAATGTGTTGCATCGTTTCCATTAACCCATCCCCTCGTAATAATGTCAAATAAGCAGACATACCAGCACCATTAGGTGTCACATTACCAATCATTTGCACAACATTCGAAAAATCACCAATTGGAAAAAAGCTCCCGCCAACAAGTGCAAAAAAAGCAATTAAAATCGTACCAAAGAAATTCGTCACTTGCTCTGAGTTCGTTCGATAACTGATGGATGTTAACAATGTCGCCAACGCCCCAACAGCTAAAGCAATGCATATTGTAACGACTAAAAATGGCGGAACCGTAAATGAAACACCGAATACAAGCCAAGAAAAGCCAAAAATAAATAATAGTTGTATAAAAGCAAACAATGAACTAGATAAAAAGATCCCCGAAAAATAAGTCCATCGGGACACATTCGTTAAAATCACACGATTAAAAACTTGTGATTGTTTTTCCGCAAATGCAAACGAACTAATCGCTGAAGCAATATATAACACATTCATGACTGCCATCCCAATCGTATAATATTGCTTTGCATTAATTGGTTTTTTTTGGCCTATCGTATTTTGACTACCAAAATCTCTGTTGATTTCAATGAGGTCTGCATCAATATCATTTTTGGCCATAACAACATTCATTGAAAATTGATCCCTGAATGACTCAATGACAGTCCTAACAGCTGCAGCTCCTATATCGTTCTTTTCATATAGCGTCATGCTATTAGTATCACCCTCATCTAATATGACGTAATGAAGGAAATAATACGTGAAATCTTCTGGAACTTCGATAATTATCGAGTAGTTTTCTCCTGTTAAAGCGTCTTCCTTTTCCGAAGGAGTTATTTCATGCATATGAAACATTTGATCAAATTCAGAAAAAACTTCTTTTTTTAATAACTGGACCGGGGCGAAGGATTTTGCTGTTTCAATGATCGCCCGTTGTTCTGCTTCAGGAAGTTGTGTGTTTTTTATATCTTCAATGAATCTCTCAATTTGTTTTTGTTCATCAGTATGTTCGATGAGGCCGATATTTGCTTCAAAATCAATTGTATAACCGCTAATAAACCCACTAAGAGAGACACTTAATATGACAATCAGCAAAATTGGTAAACCGATAATTAATAATAATTGCAGTCTGTCACGAAAAAAGATTTTTGTTTGTTTTTTTAAAATTTCCCAAATCAATGATATTTTCACCTCAATCCCTTAATGCTCTACCAGTTAGATGTAAAAATACATCTTCCAATGTTGGTGTTTTTACAGTAACCGACGTTAACATGACATTCGTTTGTTCCGCATATTTCGTTAATTTCTGAAAAGCATTTAATTCTTTTGGTACGATAATGGTTACTGTTTCATCTTTTACTAGAATTTTCTTAAACTCTTTATCATCTTTTAGTAAAGCCACAAATGCCTCATTTAATAAAACAGCCTCTAAATAAATCGTGTGTTCAGCAGACATAATTTCTTTAATTTCATGCTTTGTGCCAACAGCAATTAAGTCCCCTTTATCCATGATGTAAATACGATCACATAAAAATTCAACCTCTTCCATATAGTGACTTGTATACAAAATAGTCATTCCCTTTTCTTTATTGAGCTGTTTTACTGTTTCTAAAATATAATTTCTTGATTGTGGATCAATACCTACAGTCGGTTCATCCATGATAAGAAATTCTGGATCATGTAGTAAGGCTACACCGATATTCAGACGTCGCTTCATTCCACCGGAAAAAGTTTTGACGACATCTTTTCTCCGTTCTATTAATCCAATAAGTTGTAGCACATCGTCTATTTTCTGTTTCAATTGATGACCCGACATGCGATATAGCCTACCGAAAAAAGCTAAATTTTCTTCGGCGGATAACTCATCATACAAAGCAATTTCTTGGGGGACGACACCAATAATTTCCCGAAGACTTTGGGGTTTTTTTAACACACTTTTTTTCCGAAAAATGACATCCCCTTCAGTCGGTTCTATTAGAGTTGACAACATTGAAATAGCAGTTGATTTTCCCGCCCCATTCGGGCCAAGCAGCCCAACAATTTCTCCTTTCTCGATGAACATATTCATCTTTTTAACAGCAAATATTTGTTTGTATCGTTTGGATAAATCAGTTAATTCTATCAACGTAAATGCCTCCTTCATCATTTAAAAGCTTACAACGAATTTGATGTCATTTCTATATCCTTAAGTCACTTTTTAACTATTTTTACATGACCTCCGTCACTTTTATCATAAAAAAACTACTTAGATATCAGCAGATTAACTTTGATATGCAAAAGTAGTAATGGTTTTCTCTTTATGACAAGTTTTGTTTGACAGCAAAAATAGCTAATTGTGTTCTGTCCCGTAAATCAAGTTTTTGCAGGATGGCAGTTATATGATTTTTTACTGTTCCTATTGATAAATAAAGTGTTTCAGCAATCTCTTTATTCGTTTTTCCTTCGCCAACTAGTTTAATAATGTCGAGTTCCCGTTGATTTAAATTAGAGGGAATTTCCCCTGTGTGCTTTTTATGCAATAACGTAGGAATAACTTTAGCAGCAACTTCTTCCTGGATAGGTAAATTTCCTTGCAATGTACTATGTACCGAATGAATCAATCGATCGGAATCCGCCGATTTTAAGATAAAACCACTGGCACCGTCCTTCAATGTTTCAACAGCATATTGCTCATCATTAAAGGTTGTTAAAATTAAAATTTTTATATGTGGCCATTTCGATTTAATGGATCTCGTTGCTTCCATGCCGTTCATTTCCGGCATGCGAACATCCATTAAAATGAGATCGACAAGCGTATTTTTTTCCAATAAGGTTATTGCTTCTTTACCATTTTCGGCTTCAGCAACTACTTTCAGTGTCTCATCCTGTTCTAACATCACCTTTAATCCTTGCCTAATAATTGACTGATCATCAACAATCATGACACGCCACATGTATCTTCCTCCTTCGTAAAAAACCTCTATCTATTATTGATAAGGAATCATTCCCCGTAATGTAAATTCATTGTCTGTTTGGACCATCTCAATTTTTCCACCAATTTCAATGACTCTTGCTTTCATATTTTCTAATCCAAAACCTGGTGAAATTTCCTTATGATAGCTCAGTGTATTGGTAATTGAAAACGTTAATGAGTTAATGGCAGATTTGCCGATTGAAATCGAAACAAATTTAGTATCAGCATGACGCATCACATTTGTTAAGGCCTCTTGGATGATGCGATATAATACAACTCCATTTTTATTTAATAACGGGATTGATAGAACCCCTTCATTTAACGTAAATTGGATTAATAACTGACTTTCTGCTTCCAATTTCCTAATTAGCTGAATGACTGCTGTGATACCACTGGTGTCCGAACCACTCAGTGTTTGTACTGCTTTTCTCGTCTCTCCCAAACTATTATCGACCATTTCTTTTAATTCCAAATAGTGGGGATCTTTCGTTTGAATATGTAACATTTCAAGCTTCATCATTAATGCTGTTAATTGATGGCCAACAGAATCGTGAATTTCTCTCGCAATTCTCGTCCTTTCTTCATTTCGGGCCATTTCGTCCATGGAGATTTGCATTCGTTTTAATTGACGATACTCCGCTTTTATTTTTTTTATCGCATCTCCTTCATGTTGATTTTTTAATGAATATTTGTTTTGAGCAATAATTAAAAAAACAATCATACCACCAATCAAAATGGCTAACAACATATTTTCCTTCTGAACCATGGTAAGGATAATAAACAAAAAAGAAGCTATTGTAATAAATAAATATAATTTCTTTTTTGATAAACGAAAACTTGCCAAAATTAATACTAACGATAAAAGGATTACAGTAAAAAAATATTCTCCAATGACGAGACCATGAATAAATAAAATCGCAGCCAAACTTACATATAGGTACATCGGGGCTTCTTGATTAGAAAGAAAAAAATAAATAACTAAACTTATAGTTAACATTAATAAACTAAAAACAAGTTGATCATTTGAATTATATAACATGAGTCCCCATAAAGAGATATACAGCAAAAAGCGCAATAAAAATGTCGTCACATTTCATCCCTACCTAGCCTGAAACTGTTTTGTGATAATAAAACTATCACTTTCTATTTAATTGTTATAGTTATTACCACTTAGTATAACAGAAATTTACGATTATTTTTTAATTTGGTAGAGTGGGAGTTTTATTGAAAGTGGAAAAGTTTCCATTTCTATTTTCAACGTAAACGCTAAGGTTTCTCTATAACGAAAACAGTCATCAGGTTTCCAAAAAAATTCACATGACTAATGTTTTTTAAGTCATGTGAGATAGTCGCAATCATTATTTTAAAAAAATTTCACTAGGTTGCATCTTGTTATGATAAAAACACTCACAATCACTAGATCTCAATTTGCTTTTAAAAACGATTCATAACGTGGTTCACTAAATAAATTTTTCCTAGCCTTGCAGATGGTAATGGTCCAGCCAACACCCGTACCAATTTGATATGCATGGGCAAATGACCCTTGATTAATGGCGACACCGAGCTTATCGACAGAATTAACATATAACAATGGTTCTCCTAGCCGACTATCAGCAAATGATTTTCCAAATGTCATCACATTTCTATAAATCTGTTGTCGCTGATTATGAATCGTTACCTCTAACAAATCACCATAAGTAACATTTGCTCTATTCAATAAATCACGGCTAATATTTGTCCATAAATTTCCGAATCGTACATCCAAAATATCAATATTCCCCGAAACAATTCCATTCTCAATTCGAGCATCAGGGTTTGGTAAACTAATGATATTATCGACCGATAATTTTCTTCCAACTCCAGTAAAATCAATGACACCTGCTGCTAACCGTGCCCCCGTATAAGCATAAATATCACGTCCATGAAATGTGTATGATTCACCAGAATTTGGCAGGCGATTAAACTGCTCATCAATTTCCCGTATTTCGGCAATCCCGATATTTTCATGAATATGGGTTAATGTCCCATTATCAGGGGTTACAATATAATGATTGTTTATCGTTCTTGCGACAACACTTAACCTATCCGATCCAACCCCTGGGTCTACAACTGACACGAATACCGTGCCCTTGGGCCAATATGTTATCGTTTGATACAAGCGATATGATCCCTCCCATATATTAAAAGGTGGGATTTCATGAGTTAAATTATATATACCCAATGTTGGATTCACTGATAATGCCACACCATGCATTGCACTTACAGCCCCATCACCTAAGCCAAAATCTGATTGCAGAACTAAATGGTTACTCATCATTTTTCCTCCTAAAAATTTAGTAATTTTTCGTACAGCATATTTCATTTGTTTTCAGTTTGAATTGACTGACATGACCAAGGTTTAATTAAAATTAAAAAACCACATCATTACCGAAACAAATTCGATAAGGACGTGGTTGAATATACGTGTTACCACCTTATTTTACTACTCACTCACATGGGTAGCCTCATGAAGTACGCAAATGAAAACATCATTTTTAATACTCTGGTATGAATAACGGATACCAATCCCGTCGGAACCTACTCATACTAATGATCAGTACTTTCAGCACGAAGCTCTGAGACCATTTTCCAACTTCTATTTTTTCGTCTCTTTTCACCTACCGAGACTCTCTGAAGAAAAAATATTGAAATCGTACTTTCTCTCATCAATGCCTTTGAAATTTAATCTTGACTAGTATTTTACTTATTGAGGTAAACAAAGTCAAGTTTTAAATTTTTTTAAACTTTTGTTAAATTCTATTGTTCACATATTTTTACATATACTTTCCAAAAAAAAGAGCCTGTATTAAACAGGCAAAAGTTATATTCTAAAATAACATCCACGCATTTATGTTGTTCACTTTCCCTCACAAAAAGTGAACTCTTTTATAAATTATACTTGATAACCTTTAATTTTTACATTTGCAAAATTTCCCCAAATTTTACAAATGATTATTTCTTTCCAACCGTTATACCACCTCTTTTTTTACTTTTTTCTGCAGATACTTTTCAATTAATTAATTGGTAAACCTATCATAACAAGGGGGAAATAATTCGTCAAAACGACAAAATTAACATTTAAGCAGTAAAATATATGGAAAAATTGAGTTTTCCATCATTGAAAACCCAATTTTTAAACATGTTTTATAGTGTAAAATATAATTTTAATCAATTTGAAAACTTTTTTAAGCAGTTTTCACTTTATCGAAGGTCAATTTCCAAACGAACAGAACAACAAGCAAAAGGATCAAGAGATAAATGTAAATTCCTAACGGTATATAAGTGACGATAAAATGAAACAAGGCAAAAACGCCGGCAAAAAACATCATTAAAAACATTTTTGCATTTGCTCCACCTTCTTGCATTCCTTCAAATGGTTCCGAAAATGGAAAATCATTTTTAATTGTAATATGATACGTAATCAATGCATGTATGATAGCACCACAAAATACAACGAATAAATCAATGATAATGGATGGCGAAAAAATAATGATAAAGATGACTGATTCAAGTAAAAATATTGGCAAGTATAAATTAACTAAAAAGGCCTTCAATGTTGCGCCATACATTTGCCGTGGATTTTGCATTGGCACGGTATAAAACAGCCAAGCCCCTTTATATTTACCGGAAAATTGCACCATATAGATAACAATTCCAATGATAATATTAATAAAATATATATTTAAATAATGCCTTGTTTCAGCCACTTCCGCCCATGATGCATCACTAACATATGTATACATGAGAATGAATGGTAATATAATTGCCATCCCTAAACTAGGATATACTTTTAATTTAAATTCCCGTTCTCCACTCATCATTTCTGTTGCAAACCGGAAAAACATTTTTTCTTCTGCACTGAAACAAATGAGTTTTTCCCATAATGTTCGTAATCGAAACCTTTTCTGTTTTACAGTTCCAACATCTTCCAATAGCTTTTGTAAATTCCGTTCAAATGCCGGCATTAAACGATAATAAATCAAAAATGAAATAATTGGCATGATGATTGCTAGAATGGATAAAATGATAATACCCGTAGACATATGTTGATTTAACACCATTTCAAACGGTGCAGCAAACCAAAATGGTGGTAATAGCAGATGCCACCATGCAAATTGATAAACAAAATCTAAGCCAATAAACTCAAACGATCGGATCACTATTTGGTAGCCAATGACAATCCCAACAGATAAAATTATTTGTATGTAATTAATAATATCCTTTAACTGTTCACCACTAAAAAAATGTAAAACAATAATATATACGAGTGCCGTTAATGCTAAAACGAACAAAACGATAAATAATACTTGAATGATAAACAATAAGAAAAAAGTAATTCCTTTCACAAACAACATAATAATCGTTGGAATCAGGAGCAGTGCTCCAGTTAGTAAGGTCATGTATATCGTTATATGAATAAATTTAGCTGCGTTTATTGTTCGAGAATCAATTGGTTTCGTTCCCAAAATCGTTTTATCACGAACATCTAATAACACTGCGGAAAAATCTGCAATCATCGATGTCATTAAAATAAAGATAGCTACACCGAAAATCAACCCCATTTGCAGCATATAATGATCCAAAAAAATAAACGGAATTAAAATTAAACTATATAACATATAAATACCAAGGGATTTTATAAATTGATTTCCTTTTGGCTTCTTCGTTTGCCCACTAAAAATCGTTGGCACCCGCCGTCCATCCATCATTAATTTTACTTGTAAAATTGTCCGCATTACTTCATAGTCGACACCCATTTTCACTAATAACGGACGAAAAAAGTCAACTACTTTTAACGAACGGAATTTACTCATTCCCTTCACCCATTTCACTCGTTACAATAGTGACAAATTTGCTTGCTGTATCCTTATGTTCCTCGTAACCAGTTAATTGATTAAATATGCCTTCAAGGGAACCTTGCTTACTTTGATTTTTCAATTCTTCAAAGGATCCATCGGCAGCAATTTTTCCATCAATAAGCAACACAATTCGGTTACTAATTTTCTCAACGACCTCCATAATATGCGAGGAATAAAATATCGTCTTCCCTTGGGCAGCTAATTGCTCCAAAATGTCTTTTATCATCATGACACTATTGGCATCTAACCCACTCAATGGTTCATCCAAAAATATGAGATCAGGATTATGTAATAAACTCGATATAATTAGTACCTTTTGTCGCATCCCTTTAGAAAATGATGAAATCCGATTATGAAAAACATCCTCCATCTCAAACATTGTCAACAAATCTAAGGCCTTCTTTTCCGCAATATTTCGATTGATACCATATAACTCAGCGACAAATGTTAAATATTCCGCTGCGGACAAATTGTCATATAACTCGGCATTTTCCGGCACATAACCAATACGACGTTTATATTGATGGTCATCTGTAGAAATTTTTTCGCCAAAAATGGTCACATCCCCTTCATAACCATCTAGTAAACCGAGCATAATTTTTAATGTCGTACTTTTCCCCGCCCCATTTGGACCGATATAGCCAATAATTTGGCCCTTATAAACTTCCAAATCAATTCCTTTTAATACGTCATTATTGCCAAAACTCATCCGTAAATTTTCAAGTTTTAATATTTGATCATTGCTATCCAATGCCTCTAACACCTCTTACATAGAATTTTTCACTCCTAATTAGTTTAACATAATGAAACATCGTTGATAAATAAAATTTTCCATAAGTTTGCTATAATACAAGAAAGACTTATACGAGGGGGAAATACTGTGCAAACAGAAACAGAAATCAAAGAAAAGGTGAACTTAAGTTTAGACGATTACACCATTAATCCTGATAGTATCGGTTGGGCACGAAAGCCACTGATTACGTGCAATGTTCGGGGAAAATTTTTGCGAAAAAAGAAGTGGAATTATTGGTGTGTGTACGGACGTGAAGCATTGTTTTCGGCTACCATTAGTAATCTTGATTATGCAACAGTTTGCTTCGTTTATTATGTCGATTATGAAACAAAGGACTATTTTGAAAAAACTATTCTAATTCCGTTTGATAGAAAAACAGTTATGCCTGACGAAGTACAAGAAACGGTGGAGGTTTTTCACAAGCAAATGAACCTTTCATTCATTTCTACTGATAAGGAAACGGTTCTTAAGGTACAGAGTAACAATTTTGACGGCAAAATATTAGATGCTCATATTACGATTACTTATCCAGATGACATCGATTCATTAAATGTCGTTGTCCCGTGGAGTAAAACACATTATCAATTTACCGCGAAACATCATTGTTTACCAGCCGAAGGTCATGTCACTATCGGGGAAAAAACTTATACTTTTCAACCTGATACCGATTATGGTGTGTTAGATTACGGTCGTGGCATTTGGCCACGAAAAAGTACGTGGAATTGGGGAATGGCATCCGGCAATTTGCAAGATGATGTCATAGGCTTAAATTTTGGCGGCAAATGGACGGACAATACAGGTTCGACAGAAAATGCTGTTATTTTAAATGGAGAAATTTTAAAAATTAGTGAAGATGTTCGATTTATTTTCGATAAAAATGACTACATGAAGGAATGGCAGATTGTTTCCGATTCTGGGAATGTTGACCTTACTTTTACCCCGATTTTTGAACGGATTGCCAAAACTAACGTCATCATCATTCATTCTGAGGTTCACCAAATGGTCGGACATTACCATGGGAAAGTAATATTACCGAATGGACAGGAGATTGTGATTGATTCCTTGCGCGGTTGCATTGAGGATCATTATGCAAAGTGGTAATTGTTTTACAGGGGGGTAACATTTGAGGTTGAATGCGTTGGGGGCGAGGGCAGAAGGTCCAACGATGGAAACCCTCGCATGAAATAAAGGGTAAAATTTCATATCGTTTTAAATTTTTCCAGTAATCCCCCTATAATTAGATTTGCCAATCCAACTTTAGGGGGCATGGAAAAAACGAGGGATAAAATTTTACTTATTTATTTCCATGTCATTCATTTTCCACTCATCACCTTCTAGAACAAACTCAAAATCGATGACAAAACTTGACTCATTTTCATAATCAATAGCAGCAAAACCCACAATAATCGAACCACTATCTTCTTCATGAATATATCGATACTCTAAATCATTTTCAGCAATGTCATCAAGAAATTCTTGTTCATGGGGATAAGTAACATCATTAAAAATAAATAAATGATTTTTTTGATCCAGTTCTGATCCTTCTGATAAAACGGATGTCAAGTAGTCATAATCACTATCCCTTTGAGCAGCAAAAATTGCATATACTTTTTCTTTTAAAATTTCCTCTGTTGTTTGATTCTCATTCCCATTATTCGTATTTTCATTTTCTGCCCCATTATTGCTATCTGTCTCGCTGTCAATATTTTGATCATCATTTTCTATAACGTTAGTATCATTTTGATTATTTTCCTCATTTACCGACCCATTTTCATTCGTATCATTTACATTATTATTTTCATTAGGTGAATTTTTACCATTACAGGCAACCAACACCAGAGCTACTGTTAATCCGATTAAAATAAGCCATCTTCTATTCAAATCTTTCTCCTCCTTTACTGCATTATACCGTAAATCGACAATTTTCATCTAACATTTCACCTTTCCCCAACGAAAATCAAAAACAAAAAATTCTACCCAAAAGGATAGAATATCAAAAATTTCATACTATTATGTATAGCCACAATGCCGTAATCAATTAAAAAGTTTTAACCACCACTTTAAAAAAGTGGGTGTCCGCAGCAAATCTTCTGTCTTCCACACTCACGAGGCACGACATCCAATTTGCGATTTAAAACTCCCTAATTCTTGTTTAGAGGTTAAACTTAAGTAAATTACGTACACCGTAGCTTTAACTATATGATAAACCTTCTGGTGTAAAAATTCAATGGAAACAACTAACATTTTTTATTTCGTGTTTTTTCCCCTAAATTTTAAAATCCCTACTTAAAATCGACTTAATGAAAAACTTCTCAGTTCATGTATAATGAATTTAAGGAGTGACATATTTTGATAAAAACTATTTTTGGTCATCATGAATCCGAAACGTTACATCAATTTAAGCGTTGTCTGAATACTGGTAATGTCATTGGAGGAACTTTATGTGCTGATGGACATTATGGTTATTCCCAGCCCGTTGGAGGTGTTATCGTTTATGATGGACAAATTTCACCATCTGGTGTTGGTTACGATATTGCTTGTGGTAATAAGGCGGTGAAAACAAACCTAACATTTGATGATATTAAAAAGGATTTGCCAAACATTATGGATCATCTTGCTGCTGAAATCCTATTCGGAGTAGGTGCAAAAAGTAAAACAAAAATCGACCATGAAGTATTTGATGATGAACGTTGGAATGTTTATCAACGTATTGGTAAGCATGAACATGACAAATTAAAATCGTTAGCCCGTTCACAACTAGGTACGACAGGATCCGGAAACCATTATGTCGATTTATTAGTTGATGAGAAAACAAATGCCATATGGATAGGAAACCATTTTGGCAGTCGTGGTTTTGGACATCGAACGGCAACAGGATTTTTAAACCTTGCCAATGACCGCAATTTTTCAAGCAACCCTTCCCGCGAATCGATGGATGCCGAACCGACCTTACTCAATATCGATTCTGAACTGGGAACAATGTATTTTGATGCCATGAATTTAGCCGGTAAATATGCCTATGCTGGAAGGGATACCGTTATTGGCCAAGTACTGGATCTTTTGGGAGCAACATCCACTTTTGAAGTGCATAACCACCACAATTATGCATGGAAGGAAATCCACTTCGGAAAAGAATATATCGTGGTTCGAAAAGGAGCTACTCCTGCTGCACCCGGTCAACTAGGCTTCGTCGGTGGTAGTATGGGGGATATTTCTGTTATTTTACAAGGTGTAGAATCGAAAAAAAGTGAACAGGCATTTTATAGTACTGTTCACGGTGCAGGAAGAATTATGAGTCGAACAAAGGCAGCTGGAAAAATGAACTGGAAAACACGAAAAAGAAAAGGTGGCATCATTACGAAAGAACAAATGGATAAAGCCATCAAAAAGTATGGCGTTGAATTACGAGGTGGTGGCACTGATGAAAGTCCCTTCGTTTATCGAAAACTTCATGAAGTACTTGAAGCCCATAAAGGAACCATTAAAATTTTGCATACGTTAAAACCAATTGGAGTAGTCATGGATGATGGGTAAAAAATTTAGAAATAATCGTAACGTCCGTATTCACATTGATATGGGCGTTTATTTTTTAATATTCCTTCATAAAAACTTATGGCCAATTGACAAAAAAACCTTCTCCCATATAAATTCTCCATTTTTTTATGATAATTCTTCTTGACAAGTCATCTTGTTTCAATTATCTTTAGTATGTTAACCGTCATATAAATAGGTTAACAATATAGATAAACTAAGGGGAGCATACGATGAATGAGAAAGAAACAAAATTAAGAAGCATGACAATGATTGCCTTATTTACAGCAATTATTTCTATTCTTGCACAAATAACTATTCCATTACCACTTATTCCGATTACGGGGCAAACGTTAGCTATTGGTCTTGCCGCAACGATATTAGGTTCACGTTACGGAACTATTTCCACTTTACTGTATATGGTAATTGGTGCTGCTGGGGTGCCCGTTTTCACCCAAATGACGGCGGGACTCGGTGTTATTTTTGGGCCTACCGGTGGTTTTATCGTTGGTTTTATTCCGACTACGTTTGCTATTGGGCTTATTTTAGAAAAAACCCGTTTCACCATTACAAACGCAATTATTGCAAACATTATCGGCATGTTCATTACGTTAACCTTTGGGACAATATGGTTAAAATTTATTGCATCACTTAGTTGGCAAGGGGCCTTTATGAGTGGATTTGTCCCTTTTTTAATTGTCGGTGTTATTAAAGCATGTTTAGCTGGTTGGATTGGAATTGTCGTTCGGCAACGACTGCAAACCGCTCAATTGCTACCAAAGTTTTCAACAAAATAATAGATCCTTATCGATAAAAGTTAGATAAACATATATTATCTAACTTTTCTCATTGAATCCCGAGATGGCATCCGTCTCTTTTTTAACAAATATTCCAACGTTCCTGACCCAATAAACACTCCAAAGATGATGAAGATAAGACCCACATAATGACTACCTAAAATTGGTTCCCCTAAAAATACAGCTGCACCACCAATGGCAAAAATCGTGTTTAAATTTACAAAAATGGTCGTTTCTGTTGGCCCAACTTTTTTAACCGAATAATTATACGTCATGTGACCAAATGCTGTCGCAATAATCGCACTAAATAAAAAGATTGCTCCCAACTTCCAAGAAAGTAACACTGTAATTTGTCCGGGGTTACTTTCTACAATTAGGCTAATAATGAAAATAAAAAACGAGCCAACTGTTAACATATAGCCTGTTAATAATCGGGGATCGAACGTTGGATGCAATTTACTAATTAAAATAAAACTAAATGCCTGAGCAAACATTGATAGTGAAATAAAAATGTCACCGAAAGAAATCGATGAAAACCCGCCCGAGCCAACAACAGATGTTATAACAATTCCGATAAACCCAAGGATAAAGCCGAGAATTCGTAGGCGGGTTACTTGATCCTTTAACAAAATCATTGATAATACCATTGTCATTAACGGTGCTGCCCCAAGAATGACACCAGCATTAACCCCGGAAGTTTTCGTTAATCCAATAGCTAAAAAAGAATGATGCATTATAACATTAAAAATTGTAATTAATAAAATGATTTTCCATTCTTTTTTTGTTGGTAAGCGAAAAATACCGAGCATTTTCGCCATTAATAATACTGAAATCCCAGCTGTAAAAATCCTAATACTAGTTAATGTAATTGGTTCAATATTATTGACTAGAACGACAAGGGCTGAAAGATTGAATCCCCAAATTGCCATGACTAGAAATAAAAGAATATATATTCTAAGCAACCATTCCACCTATTTTCATTATGATAAAATATGTTCAAAATGATAGCTTATCATATTTATAGTGTAATTTGTTATGATAAGGCTCAAATTGATTTAATATAGGTACTGCTAAACCATCTTGGTCCCTAATTATATAGCAAATTTGTATTTCATTTTTTAAAAAACCAAACAGTTATTGTTGAGTTTTAAGTGATAGACTATTTTATTTTTAATATTCCTTGACAGGAATATTCCTTTTATGGAATAATAGGTTTAACAACTTATTGTTAATTAGTGGAAAAGGCGTTTTAGGCAGGTGATGTCAACAATTGTAAATCGAATTTTAAATATAAAGGGAGAAGATACTAGTGAACGTGCAAACATTTCGTGCTCTTTCAGAAAAAAATAGACTCGATATTGTTGATCTTCTTCTAAAAAAGCCTCATTCCGTAGGGGAAATTACGAAGAAGTTAGACTTAAACCAACCACAAACATCGAAGCATTTACGTGTTTTGAGTGAGTCTGGTTTAGTTGAAGCACAAGTCGATGCCAACAAAAGAATTTACAAATTAAAATTTGAACCCTTACAGGAGTTGGATGAGTGGTTGGACAATTACCGACTTGTATGGGAATCGCGAATGGATCGTTTAGAAGATTATTTAAACGTGTTACAAGGGAAAAAGCCTTTAAATTAAAATTTTAATATAGATGGTAATTCCCAATATGATGTAAATTTTTATATAAATGGAGGAATCTAGTTGTCTTATCATGACATTATTACAAGCATAGAAAACGAACGGGTATTAGTATTGGAACGAATTTTTGATGCTCCAAGGGATTTAGTATTTAAAATGTTTAAAGAGGCAAAACACCTTAAACATTGGTGGGGACCAGTTGGTTGGGATCTACCTGTGTGCAACATTGACTTTCATCCTGGGGGAAAATGGCATTATTGTATGAAATGTATGGATAAAAATCAAGGTGAATTTTATGGACAGGAATCTTGGGGAATGTCTATTTACGAAGAAATTAACGAGCCGAAGTCAATTACTTACACAGACTATTTTTCTGATGCAGAGGGTAAATTAAATGAAGAGCTACCTTCTACTAAAGTCCAAATAGAATTTATTGATCTTGGTGGTAAGACTAAATTAGTGAACAGGTCTAGTTATAATACTGCTGAAGCCCTGAATACCGTTATGAAAATGGGCATGCTGGAAGGAATCACAGAAACATGGAATCGTTTGGAAGACTATCTAAATAGTATTAAATAATAATTTTTACCGTTGAAAAAGAGAAGGTATCGTTATGTGTATTAGTCGTGTAGTCACAAACCTTCTCTTTTAATGGTTTTCAATGAACAATAAACTATTCCAAAACTTTAAGTGAATAACCTTTTACATTTTCCTACTATAATACAAAATAGATATTGAGTTAATTACAATTAAAGTTGAGAGAAGTAAAATAATCAGCATTCCTAACATTTCGGTAGGCATATTAGCAAACTGGACCACCAAAATCATTATTGCAAACACTAGAAATAACAAACCGACAGTTACATGGGATGCCTTCGCAACAATTGCCTGACCCCTTTCGTCCTTCCCTTCATTGTTTGTAAAGCCAATGTATTTCCCCAAAGCCGCACTAGCCACAACGATTGAAATAACTATTAAAACTTTAATCATTAACACTCATCCTTCCCTTTTATAAATAAAAATTTCCTCAATATTTTTTTCAAAAAGTATCGCAACTTCAAAAGCAAGCTTTAAAGAGGGATTATATTTGTTTGCCTCCAACGAGTGAATAGTTTGCCGAGTCACACCAAGCTGCTCTGCTACATATTTTTGTGTCCAACGCTTCTCAGCCCTTAGGACATATAAGTTATTACTTATAATCCCTTCTTTATTTTTCATTTTTTGGACCCCCTTGCCGTAATGTAAATATTACTTATGTTAAAACTATATTACATAGGTTAATTTTATATTACTTATTATTATTTGTCAACAACTAAATAAAATGGATAGAACAAAGTTAAATAATTTAAAAAAGTGCCCTATTATCTAAATAGAACACTTCTTATTATTTAGAGGCAGATTTGACACACCAGGCACCAAAGCGGTATACAGCAGTTGAAAAGATTTCCGTACTTATTATAAACCGAACTGAAATGAAGAAATATCTGTTCATGGAAGATTTGAACTTGAATTTTATCTGATCTTTAAGGTACAGGGATTCGTTTAGGTTATCAAAACGACTAAATTTATGAACGATTATTTCCAGTAAATCTACATAAAAGGGCGGTAATCAATGTTTACGAGCGATGGTTTGCTGTTTATGTGCGGTAAATTCATTTTAAGTGCGATAATTCCCAGTTTAAGTGCAGTGCTATCACGATTGTCCGACTCACAATATAAATTTCTCGCTTTGAAAAGCAATGATTAACGGTATATAATTTATATACTAAAGATCAACATATTATGAAATGGAGATAAATCATATGAAAGTTGCAATTTATGGTGCTGGAGCTATGGGAACTGTGTTAGGGGCTTTTCTTGCACGGGGTGGTGAAAAAATTGATCTAGTCACTAGAAATGAGGCTCATGTGAGGGAGATTAATAAGCATGGAGCCAGAATTGTCGGTACTGTTAACATGACTAAAAGGCTGAAAGCCATGCTGCCCAGCGATATGAAGGAAAAATACGATATTATTTTCCTAATGACAAAACAATTAAAAAATAAAGAGGTCGTATCATATCTTATCGATTTTTTACATGATGATGGCATTATTTGTTCGATGCAAAATGGTATACCTGAAATGGCTATTTCGAAAATTATTGGTGAAGAAAGGACGTATGGATGTACAATGAATTGGGCAGCTTCGACAATCAGATCAGGAGTTGTCAAACTAACATCAGAGAATACACCTGAAACTTTAAGTTTTGGTTTAGGATCCTTCCACAACAAAAATACGCCACACTTAAAAGAGATAAAAAGATTGCTATCAATCATGGGAGAAGTGAGAGTAGAGAATAATTTTATCGGTGTTAGATGGTCTAAGCTACTTATTAACTCTGGTTTCAATGGACTTTCTGCGATATTAGGGGCTACTTTAGGTGAAATTACCCAAAATAAAACATCGAGACAAATTTTCCAAAGTCTACTTAAGGAATGTATCGATGTGGCTGAAAAAAATCATATCAAGATTGCAAAAATTCAAGGGATCAATATCGTTAAATTGCTCAACTATAATAATATAATTAAGAAATGGGTTAGTTTTACAGTAATTCCAATACTACTAAAAAAACATCAACACTCGAAATCCAGCACTTATCAGGACATCAAAAATGGTGCCCCAACAGAAATTGAGGCAATCAATGGATTGATTATTTCTTATGGTGAAAAAGTAAGATTGGACACTCCATTTAATCGCCGTGTCATACGTTTAGTCAGGGATCTTGAGGCAAAGAAAATAAATCAGGGACTGGAAAATATAGGTTTTTTTAAGGACTTATTATAATAAGTTTTTTAAAATCTCTGTTTTTACCTAATGGTCCTTCCCCAACTTCATCCATATTAAATACCCCCCTTAACGGAAGGCATCAAATAATCTCCTTTCTCTTTGACGATGATGGAATTTTCATTTCTTCACGGTATTTCGCTATTGTTCTACGGGAAATTTCAATGCCTTTTTCTGCACGGAAATAATCTGTAATTTTTTGGTCTGACAATGGTTTTTGTTTATTTTCGCCTGAAATCATATCTCGCAAAAATTTTTTCACTTGGACTTGGGAAGTATTTGTACCGTCATCTTTAGCAATTTTCGTTGAAAATAGTCTTCGTAAAGCGAATGTTCCAATAGGCGTTTGAATTATTTTATTAGCTGTAGCACGGCTTACAGTTGATTCGTGCATGCCTATGTCGACGGCAACTTCTTTTAGGGTCAGTGGCTCCAATGATGAAAAACCTTCAGTAAATAATTCCTTTTGTCTTATCAACAAAGTTTGCATTATTTTTAAAATTGTTTGTCTCCGTTGTTCGATACTCCTTTGCAACCACTGAAACTGGCGATACTTTTCTGTAATATATTGTTTTTCTACATTTAAATGAATCATTTCATCGGAATAAGTTTTATTGAAACGAAATGATGGAATATAATAATCGTTTAAGGATACCATAAATGATCCATTATTATCGTCCATATCAATTATAATATCGGGTGTGACATAGGTAGCCTTATTTGAATGTAATGATGCACCGGGCTTGGGATCTAATGTTTGAATAAGCTCAAATAACTGTTTAATCCTAGTCAAGGGAATATCTAAATGTTTACTTATCGTTCCCCATTGTTTATCAGCTAACTGCTGCAAGTAACTAGTAATAAGTGGCACGAGTAAAGTTTCCTCTGGAAATTTTTCTTTCGCTTGAATTGCTAAACATTCGGCCAAATTCCTTGCACCAATACCTAGTGGTTCAAATTGATGCAATATTGTCAGGATATTTTCATATTCTTCTGCTGATAATTTAAATAAGTCACATACCTCAGGATCTGGTACCGTTAAATAGCCATTCTCATCAAGATTTAAAATTAAATATTCAAGCAGTTTATGTTCAGCCTCTGTAACGTTTATCCACCGAAGTTGATCAAGTAACTTTTTATCCATTGAAGGTTCAGGACTTGGTAAAAAATCTAGCGAATTGTCATTATTTTCATTTCCCGTTTGGCGTCTTGGGGAATTTGGCACATTTTGAACATTCTCATTTAATTCAATAAACGGATTTTCTTCCGCCTTTTTTATGACATATTGATATAGCTCATACGTTGTTAATGGCAAAATTTCTATTGCCTGCCGGAGCTCCTTTGTCATCTTTATATTTAACTTTTGTTGTTGCTGTATGACAAGTTTCATGGTAACCACCTCCATCCCAGTTGACAACTATTTATAGAAAAATTCATTGGAACATTCCCATAAATTTTATTTAATTATCCTACTAATCTCACGGAACTTATCGTGCTCTGCACTTTTTAGCCATTCAAATAGCGCCATTTCTACCGATGTTACTTTTGCACCTAAAGAAATCATTTTATCGATTGCAATTTGTTTATTTAACAGTGTTCTAGATGATATTCCATCGACAACAACCTCGACACCATATTGTTCATTCAATAAATCAGCAACTGTTTGATACACGCAAATATGGGCTTCAACACCAGCAACGAAAATATGTTTTTTATTGAGGGATTGTAATTTTTTCGAAAAATCTTCACTTTGACATGCACTAAATACTACCTTATCGATTTGCTCATTTTCCGGTACGTATTCTACGAGCCTAGAGTCTATTGGACCAAGGCCACGTGGATACTGAGCAAGCCATATAATGGGTACATTTAATGCCTGAGCCCCCTCAATAAATTGAGTTAATTGTTTAATCAATACTTCTTTGTCATCCATCACATTTACCAGTTTTCCTTGTACATCGACCATAACTATGGCTGAATCATTTACATCAATCATTGGAATATCCCCCTTCATTAACATTTGACAGCGTTTACATCTTATACATAATTATATAACGGATTCGCCTAACATTTCTATATTGTTTTAATTTTATTCATTATTTTTAAAATCATTACGTAAAATTTTTTGCCCAACATCGGAACTATCAATACCGTGTATAACAGCTATTCTAATAATTAAATATAATACAAAGAGACTAGCACCCCAAAAAATGAGTACAAAAAATAGATTAATCATTCCGAACATGATGATACCCCCGTATGTGTAAGCTTTTATATACAATTACTGTTTTTCTTTTAACAAATCACGAATTTCAGTTAATAACTCCTCAGTTTGATTAACCTCTTCGACTATTTCTTCCTCTGATTCTTCTTCCTTTTTACGTTTGATAATAAACCTTAACACAAGAAAAACAGATGCGGCAATGATTAAAAAATCAACAATCGATTGAATGAATATCCCGTAGGCTAAATCAACACCATTAAATCGATATACTAAATGTTCAAAATTAATCCCATTTAACATAATCCCGAACAATGGCATCACAATATCCTCGACGAGAGAAGAAATAATTTTACTAAATGCAGTCCCTATAATGACCGCAACAGCTAAATCTACTACATTACCTTGTGAAATGAATTTTTTAAAATCTTTCCACATACTTTATCACCTTCTTAATATTTAAATAGCGGTGAGTAGTAAGAGTCCTTGTGTTATTATCATACAACGTTAAAAAATGAATGACAATACAAATGAAAAATTCAATTTATTAGGCAAATGAAAATTTGTGATACAATAGGGATTGGAGTGATTTTATGTTGTGGATGTCTAATGCTCTTAAACTGCGGTAGTTCTAGGGGCATTGTTTACTAATTGTAAACTAGCGAACATTGCTCTTAAAAAATAGGGCAACGTACCTCTACTAAGGATCAACATTCTTAAATAAATTTTATCACCCATAAATTCCCTAAACTATTCGTCAACAATATTTTTTCAAATGACCTCATTATTAAGGAGATGCAACAAATTGCTAAAAGATCATCGCTTTCAGAATTTAACGCGGGGCGATTTACAAAAAGATTTGATCGCTGGAATAACTGTAGGAGTTGTCGCCATTCCACTGGGAATGGCTTTTGCTATTGCCTCAGGGGTTAACCCGGAATATGGTATTTACACAACTATCATTGCGGGCCTTATTGTCGCACTATTCGGTGGTTCACATTTTCAAATTGCTGGTCCAACTGGGGCATTCATTCCGATTCTTCTAGCCATTGTTCTTCAATATGGTTATGAAGATTTGCTTATTGCAGGTATGTTGGCAGGTCTTATGTTAATTGCAATGAGTATTTTTAAATTTGGTAGTTTAATTACGTATATTCCTCGATCTGTAACAATTGGATTTACTTCGGGGATTGCTGTCATTATTTTTACTGGTCAATTAGAAAATTTCCTTGGACTAGAAGACATCACAAAACAGGAATATTTTCATCAAAATATGCTAGAAATTTTCCGGCAAATTCATACGATTAATTATTTTAGTATTATACTCGCAATTGTCGGGTTACTAACGATTATTTTTATTCCAAAATTACTTCCGAGGGTCCCAGTACTTCTAGTTGCTCTCATTATACCCACAATACTAAGTGTCATTATTTTCCCAGGAAAGGTCGCAACAATTGGGACTGCTTTTGGTGGTATTCCACAGGCTTTTCCCGGATTGATTTTTCCAAAAATTACGTGGGAAAAACTATTGTATTTATGGCAGCCAGCTTTTGCTATCGCCATGCTCGGTGGTATAGAGTCACTATTATCAGCAGTTGTCGCCGATGGAATGACGGGAAAAAATCACCGTTCAAATCGGGAATTATTTGGACAGGGTCTCGCAAATGTCATTACTCCTTTTTTTGGAGGAATTCCGGCTACAGGAGCAATTGCACGGACAGCTACTAATATTAAAAGTGGGGCAGTCAGTCCATTTTCGGGTATTTTTCAAAGTATATTTGTATTGTTAACATTATTAATTTTTGCCCCTTATGCGTCTTATATTCCCCTAGCAGCAATGGCACCAATATTAATGGTCGTTGCCTTTAATATGAGTGAATATAAGTCATTTGGTACTATACTAAACTTTCGAACTGGTGATTCACTCGTTCTTATTACCACCTTTCTCTTAACAGTTTTCGTCAATTTAACGATTGCCGTACCTATTGGACTGTTATTGGCAATGGTTTCATTTGTAAAACGAATTAGTGAGGTATTAAAAGTAAGAAGTATTGTCCCGGATAAATATGTTGAACAGGATGTCATTGATCAACAAGATAATTACTGTCCAAAAATTGCTAGTTTTACGATACATGGACCTCTTTTTTTCGGAGCAGCCGATCGATTCGGCTCGACTTTGACTCAATCAATCCGGAAAAAACCGCGTGTTTTAATTTTAAAAATGCGTCATGTTTCGCTCATTGATGTAACCGGGGCTGCTAACCTTTCAATGCTCATTAAGGGATTTATTAAGAAAAAAGGAATAGTCATAATATCTGAATTAAGAGAAGAACCAATGGAAGCCATTAAAAAAAGTGGGCTTTTTGAAATGATTGGTGAAAATCACTTTTTTAGCGATACAACAGATGCCATTAATTATGCCCTAAAGCTAATCGATGTGTCTAACTGTCCTTATTGTGGAAAAAAAGGCAAAGGATCGTGTCAAGTGTTCAAAGAAGTAGCAAACCAACCCGAACAGTAAAAATTCCCTAGAAAAGCGGACTTAGAATGAAATTTTTCTCAATAACACCTAAACATTATCATAGAATGTGTTCCGACTTAATTTTAATAAAAGTGCAAAAAATACCCCTAAGGTTAAACCAATTATTGAAGGGGCTTGCGGGAATATCAATCATACTTGAACGTCCATCTTTACAGCCTAAGGTTAAACCAATTATTGAAGGGGCTTGCGGGGGTAACTGAATACTGCTTTTCGTTAAAACAGATAACCCAGGAATCCCCCACTTCAGGCTTTGCTAAGTGGGGGTAGTTCAATTTACATAATAGTGTAATTTTAACCTGATAAAATAAATTAAAAAGTTGCTGTTAATTTAGTGACTAATTGTTTCTTACGTGAAACGACACCTTTTAAGAGGGCACGATTATTTTCTAATGTGACATCAAATGCCTTTTCTACATGATTTGCTGCGCTTCCCAAGGCTAACGCATCTGAATTACTATTAACAATATCTGTCACTGCCAGTAAAAATAAATCCAATCCTTTTGCCGCAATGATCTGATTAATTTCCGCTTCCAATTCTGCCTGATGGGCATAAATGCTAGCTATATCGACAGCATTGATTTGGGCAATTTCTACCTTAGCAGAACCCATCGTAAATTCCTTTGCATCCATTCCCAAAAGTTCTGCAATAGATTTATCACTCACATCTGTTCCAGCCTTTAACATGTCAAAACCGTATGATTCAGCATCTATATCTGCTATCTTGCTTAACTCTCTTGCTGCATCTTCATCCTCTTCTGTACATGTTGGTGACTTAAATAATAAAGTGTCTGAAATAATCGCTGATAGCATAAGTCCCGCTATCGTTTTCGGGATATCAGCCCCGTGTTCTTTATACAATTTCAATAAAATCGTTGCTGTACATCCAACTGGCTCCGCACGGAAATACAGTGGATTAGCTGTTTCAAAATTAGCAATTCGATGATGATCCACCACTTCAACAATATGAACATCCTTAATGTTGTCAACTGATTGCTGAAATTCATTATGATCAACTAAAATTACGTGCTCATTTTCATGATCTACCCGATTGATCAACCGTGGAACATCGATATTAAAATAACGCAGTACATATTCCGTTTCTTTATTAATTTCACCAAGTCGAACGGCTTCTGCATCAACGCCTAAAGCCTGTTTTAAATGAGCATAAACAATGGCAGAAGTAATCGTATCTGTGTCAGGGCTTTTATGTCCAAATACTAAAGTTTTTACCATATTTAATCACCTATTTCCTTAGCTAATATGTACTAGAATAACACAATTTACCCTTATTCGTTAAATGTTTACATTAACTAACACGAATTTAATTTACACTAACACAATACTTATGTTCATCATACCATGTCAACACTTTATTAATTACCTCTTTATCCTTCACTTCCTCAGCCCTAAAACCACCAAAATCAACAACAATTTCTAAAGTATCTTCCCTTTTTTTAACAACTACGACACCATATCTCATAAAAGATGTTGCAATAATATCGATTAATTTAGAACCTTGTAAAGGTTCCATTTTGTTTGCCAATTCTCAATCTGTTCCATCTATCACCCACGTACAAGCGGCAGATTTTAAATGGGTATTAGAGTCAGATTCTAGCTCCCCGATTTTATCGGGACCTAGTTTCACATTTATTCAATGTAAAAGCTTAATAATTTCGGATAAACCGATAAAAATCATCCCAGAAATAAAACCCGTTAGAAGGATTGTGAAAGTACCCCAATTAAATCCATCAAATTCTTCCCCAATATTGCCGTTCACACTAGCAAACAATAAACACACCAGTATAAAACAATATTTGTGAAATTTTATTTTGCCTCATTTGCATGTCACCCTTCCTTTTGAATCATTCCCTGAGCCTCTAATATTTACAAATTAATTTATCTTTAAAAATTAATAAAAAAATTCCCAATAAACTATGTTCAAACATAAAATAATTGTCGCAAAAATCGTCAGTATGTTAATCATTTTTTTCCTTTTAGCCATTTTTCTATTTTTCACTTGCAAAAACAAACTACCACTTATAATAATCGACAAAAACATATATAGCACATTAACAAAGAGGAAAGGTTTTAGTAATGCGTAGGTCGTCATCGACAATGTTTTGTAAATCACCCAAATGACGTTCATTAACATCAATAAATTTAAAATATGTTGGCCTGTAAGTAGGGTAAAAAAATGTTTTTTTCGTCGTATTTTTGTAAAAATTGAAACAATCATAAAACTAATGGAAAATAGGATCGTAAGTCCTACTAAAATAATGCCTCCCCATTCAAATAGATGTTGATAATAAGGAACATATAGTAAATCAGTACTTACAGTAGCTAACATTTTTTTCGATTGTTCGGAATAAACATCAAGTGCATACGCACTAAAACTATCTTCTGTAAAATAAATTCCTGGTTCTACTTGTGAATAATATAGGCCATTCATCATAATGTCGTGAGAATCAATCTGTTTCGCCTTACTCCTTAAAAACAGTCCGTAAATTTTACTAAAACCATGATGTGGGGAACGTGCAGGCTCGTAAATACCTTGCCATTCTGAGGAATTTTCCAAACTCGAAGAATTCCCTTTATATTCAAATTCACCAAATACAATATTAGGAATTCCTAGCGTAAATGTCGTTTCGTTTGCCTTATTCGTTAACACTAAAACACCCAGATGCTCCTGTCTATTTACGTAAAAAGAGGAACTGAAGGCAATTGTATTCCCTCCATGACCAAAAACTTGGCCACTTTTGGCTGGCAAGAAAAATAAGCCATTTGCGATTCTAGGTATGTTCGATTCAGGGTAATATAAAGATGGCTGAAACAAAAAATCAATTGTTTCATCATTTTTAAATAACAGCATTCCTTCCTCATCCAATAATGCTAGTAACAATTTCTGAAGATCAGTGGCCGTTCCTATTACACTACCAGAGGGGTACAGAGGAATCACATATTGATTCTGTTCAATTAATTGAAGGTCTTCGTTATATCCTTGCACCTTTTTCCTTTGCCCTTTCACCCACTGATTATCTTCTTGTTCGGCGTCTATCGCTGTTTGCGCCATTTGAAGTGGCTTAAAAATGTATTTTTGCACGTATTCTTGATAATCCAAACCACTAATTTCCTCTACAATATAAGCCGCAAGACTTGCCCCATAATTTGAGTAAGCAACGATTTCTCCCGGAGGAAATACTTGCCTAATATCCGCTTCTTCTAAAACCTTCCTTAATGACGTCCGTTCATTTGGATGAAATATCATTAAATCTGTATAACTATCATCGAATCCAGCAGTATGATTCATTAAATGTTTCATTGTGACTGGCTCTTCAAACGATTTTTTTATACGGAAATTATCTGGCAAATAGGCATTAATCTCTTCTTCCAAATCGAGCCTTTCTTGCTCCATCAATTGTAGAACACTTATCCAAACAAGAATTTTAGAAATGGAGCCCCATTCAAAGATAGTCTCCTCATCAACAAGTGTCTGCTGCTCCTTATCTGCATAACCTTGCATTTTGTATATTTTTTTATTTCCATTAATGACAATCGTTGCCACCCCGGCAGTAGTTTCTACATGCTCTGTCATATAATCTAGCAATTTATCATCTAACACTTGATGATCTGTAGCAGAAAAAGTAGGTGTAGGAGTATAGCCAAACAAAATCCCTATAAAAAGAAAAGAAATAAACATGGTATATCGTTTGTTAGAATGCAAATTCACTAGTTGTGACCTCTTTCTTTTTGTTGAAATCATATTTTTTATTACAAAATTGCAATACATATAATTTAACATAAAACGTTTAGTTCACCTACTAAATAATAAAAAAGTACCGCATTTTGCAGTACTATTGAACCCTAAATTTTATTGTTTTAGTTATCAGTTAATTTGTGTCACATCTTTAGAGAGGCCTTTTACAATTTCCACTCATCTTTCATGAAACAAACTGTGGTGTATCAGTCGCTTCTGGGTATCCTTGCCCCTCATATTTCTCCTCAATCAATTGACGGACCTCATCGATTGATTGACCACTTTGAAATTCCGCAATCGACTCAGCAGCAATATCTAAACAAACTTGACATCTTGTCGCATGATCATCCCATACAACTGCACCATTTTCATTATTATCATAGATAAAACAGTGATAATTATGATCATGCCCAACAGAATCACCACACCCACAATAGCATGGGATATGCTTCAACAATTCGGTATGGTTGGTAACCTCTTTATACAGTATTTGCATATTTTCATGATGGTTGTTTAAAAATTCAGGGAGCACATCAACACCCGCTGTTTCTACTCGTAAATCACCCATACTTCCGTCATTGATGGAGGCCACATCATTTTTTGTGTTTTCTTTTTTTCCCCCACATGCTGATAAAACAAATAATACTGCCACAAGTATCGTAATCACTAACATCATTTTTCGCACAATGCACACCCCTGACTAATGTTAAAATTTCATCGTTACTACTTTATCCTATCACAAATGAAACATTCAAAAGTTACAAATTACCGATATTAATCGCACATATTTTCGAAATTTTCCCTTTAGATTTTTCAGGGTGGATGTGGAAGAATGAAACATATTATATTGAGAAGTATCACCGCAAAAAAGCCGGGTAGCATTTTACTACCCAGCCTTGTTTTATTCTATGATTATACATAAATAAATACGCAAATTAAGCTGCTTGATTTTTTTCTTCCTTAATTTTCTTTTGCAATCGTTTCGTTTCAGCCACGATAACCCCAGAGAGTCCTAAGAGCCCAATTAAGTTCGGAGCCGCCATTAAACCATTCAGTACATCAGCTAATGACCAAATTAAATCTAAAGATACTGTTGCTCCAACGAAAATGAAAAGAACGAAAGCAATACGATATCCCGTTACAGCTATTTCGTTACTGAACAGATATTGGAAACATTTTTCTCCGTAATAACCCCAACCTAAAATAGTTGAAGATGCGAAGAAAATAATCCCTAACGATACAAGTGCTGGACCGAAGCCACCAATTAGATTACCCCAGGCTTCTGCTGTTAAAGCACCCGCTTCAATGGAAGTGTCTTTCCATGCACCAGACATAACAATCGTCACTCCGGTAATCGAACAAATGACTAGCGTATCAAATAAAACTTGTGTCATCGACACTAAAGCCTGACGGCCAGGTATGTCCGATTTCGCCGCTGCCGCTGCAATTGGTGCAGAACCTAGACCGGCCTCGTTAGAGAATAGGCCTCGGGCAATTCCAAAGCGAATGACTGTACCGATTGCACCACCTGCTATTGCCTCTCCAGAAAATGCATCTGTAAAAATTAAACTAAATGCTGCTGGAATAAGATCAATATTCATCGCCATGATAATGAGACCAACAATTAAATAGAAAAATGCCATAATTGGAACGAAGAAAGAGGTCACTCGACCAATCCACTTAATTCCACCTAAAATAACTAATCCCGCAAAAATAACTAGGACAACACCAGTTAACCAAAACGGGATATTGAAAGTATTATTCATTGCATCAGCAACCGCTTTTGCTTGTGTACCATTGCCAATTCCAAATGCAGCAAAGGCACCAAAAATGGCGAATAAAACCCCTAACCATTTTTGCTTGAGACCGTGCTCTAAATAGTACATCGGTCCTCCAGCCATTTCACCTTTCGAGTCTTTCACACGGTATTTCACCGCTAAAATGGCCTCTCCATACTTTGTGGCCATTCCAAAAAATCCAGCGAGCCACATCCAGAAGATTGCTCCTGGTCCTCCCATAACGACAGCAGTTGCCACACCAACAATATTACCGACACCGACAGTTGCAGCCATCGCTGTCATCAGAGCCTGGAAGTGTGAAATATCCCCTTCTGAGGATTTATCTTTATTTTTAGTGAAAACTAGTTTCAGGGCATAAGGTAATAATCTAATTTGTAAAATGCCAACACGAATCGTCAAAAATACCCCTGTTCCAACTAGTAAAATAAGTAGTGGTGGTCCCCAGACGTAACCACTCACCGTGTCTAGAAACTCTGTTACTCGATCCATCAATTTCCCTCCATTATGTATTATTTTTTTATAAACTAGGCAATTCCGTATACATCATCCCTTATATGAAAGCGCTTTTATTAAAGTTTATAGTTAAAAATTACATGAATATACAAAAAAAGTCAAGCTTTGTAAGGAAATATAATTAAAACCATTCTATCGTCAATTTCTATCTATATTTTCACTTAAAATTCCTTTATAATGTAAGATAAATATGCAAATGGAGGAATGAATTTGAAAGAGATCATTGTAGTCGGAACAGGCATTGTTGGTGCATCGACAGCCTATGAAATGACAAAAAAAGGATATAAAGTGACAATGATCGATAGTCATGAAACCGGCCGTGCAACTTCAGCGGGAGCTGGTATTATTTCCCCTTGGGTAAATCAGCGGAGGAATAAAGCCTGGTACTCTTTAGCTAAAAACGGGGCATCCCATTACCTACAACTTATAGACGAATTAAACCAAGACGGTGAACGATCTACAGGCTATAAACAAATTGGTGCTTTACATTTACATACTGATCTTAATCATTTGGAAAAATTAAAACATCTTGCGCTCCAAAAACGCAAAGAAGCCCCTGAAATTGGTCATGTAGAAATATTAAATCCTAAAAAAACAGTTGCTAAATTCCCTTTATTACATGAAAAATTTTCTGCCCTTTATGTATCCGGGGCGGCTAGAATCGACGGTGCTGCTTTACGAAATGCGTTAATAAAAAGCGCCCAACGAGCGGGGGCCACTTATATTGAGGGCCATGCATCATTGCATGTTAATGGAAGTAAAGTATTAGGTGTAAAAGTTAATGATGAAGAACTACTAAGTGATGCGACAGTTTTAACGAATGGTGTTTGGATGAAAGAAACGTTGTCCCCATTACATGTGGATTTACAAATTACCATGCAAAAAGGACAACTAGTCCATATAGTTGCAAATGATCTTCAACAAGAGGTATATCCAGTTGTCACACCACCTAGGGACCCGTACATTGTTCCATTTGATGACGGTCGGGTTGTCGTTGGAGCAACGAGAGAAGACAATGCTATATATGATTCTAGTATGACTGTCGGTGGTGTTCATGAAGTATTAGATAAAGTATTGGAAATTGCGCCAGGATTTTATCATAGTTCCATCGTTGAAGTCCGCACAGGATTCAGACCTTTCACAAAAACTTTCGTCCCTATATTTGGCCCGGTTCCAGATTATGACCAATTATTTATTGCCAACGGACTAGGTGCTTCGGGTTTAACAACAGGTCCATATATCGGGAAAATTTTAGCGAATATGATTGCAGATGAAAATGTGGAGATTGATCATGCATTATACCAAGTGAATGATCATGTGAAAAAAGGTAAGTAGTTAGAAAGGGGTGTTAACGATGATTACATTGGCGCAAGAATAGATTCCTATCATAAAATAGATAAATTTCACCCTGTGCCAAACTCGGAATAATTCCACCCTACTCCTGTCCGCTTCCTCAATTTCTCCAAAAATCCGGATGCCATCACTATGACATCCGGAAAATATTAATCTATCATGTAAGATTAAATCATAAAGAACCCTTACTTCACCTTAGGCAAACTTTGATGCTGAAATTTATGTTCCTTCCATCGTTCCTCATAATGATCAACTACCCTCGACATACGTAAATAGACAAATTGGAAAATCGGGCTCTGAATAAATGTGAAAATAAATGAAAAGATAAAAACAGTTCCTCCGATAAGCCAACCGATAAGTAGGACCAATGATTCTGTTATAATTCTCACTAACCCTACAGAAAGACCAGTTTTATCAGAAATAGATAACATAAATCCATCCCGTGGACCTGAGCCAATTTTTCCCGCATTATATAATCCGCCACCAATACCTAAGAGGATGATTCCAACAATTATCATCAACACATCTAGCCAAGTATGAGTCGCCTCAGGTAAAAATCCGAGTGATAAATAAAAGTCAATCATGACACCCATAATCAATGCATTCAAAAAGGTCCCAATTTTAATATAGGACTTATCAAGTATAAAAGAAATGACAATTAAAAGGGCACTTATTATAATACTCCATGTGCCAATTGACAGACCTACTTGCTCAAATAATGCAACGCTCAAAACTTCCCACGGATGTATTCCTAGATAATCAACTTTTATCGTCATCGCAATTCCCAAACTACAGACATTTAAACCAAATAAAAAAAGTAATGAACGAATATATATCATCTATGACACTTCTCTCTATTAATCCCATCTTCACTTTAAATTACATAATTATATTGTAAACAATTTATGATAGCAATGCCTGTTATTTGCTCGATAAAACTATTCTTTAAACAAGCAAAAAATTCATTTTATTCTGGGCATTTCAAGCCATCCATCAATTAAAATATTAAAATCTCTTTCTACCTAAAATATCCGAATGCTCCCATTTTTCACACTGTCAATGGACATTCGGAAGATTAGGCTATCATATTATCCAAAAGTATAAGTACCTTTACTTCGTCTTCGGAAGACTTTGACGTTGAAACTTCCTCGACTTCCACTGTTCTTCATATTGGTCAACAACCTTGGACAACCGCAAATAAACAAATTGAAAAATCGGGCTTTGAACAAATGTAAAAATAAACGTAAAGATAAAAATAGTTCCCCCAATGAGCCAACCAATTAATAAAACCGTTAGTTCCGTAATAATTCTTACTAACCCTACAGAAAGACCTGTTTTATCAGAAATGGATAACATAAATCCATCTCGTGGGCCTGAACCAACCTTAGCAGCGTTATATAAACCACCACCAACACCCATAATGACAATCCCGACAATAATCGTCACAACATCCAGCCAAGTATGTGATGCCTCTGGGAGAAAATCTAACCATAAGTAAAAATCAATCATTATTCCGATAATCAACGCATTCAAAAATGTTCCAATTTTAATATACGATCTATCTAAAATAAATGCAACGACAATTAAAAAAGCACCTATCAAAATACTCCAGGCACCGATTGATAAGCCAACTTGTTCAAACAATGCGACACTTAATACGTCCCAAGGATGAAGCCCTAAATAATCAACTTTAATTGTTATTGATATCCCTAAACTAAACACACATAATCCAAATAAAAAAAGTAATGAACGAATATAAATCATCGGTGACACTTCTCTCTATTATTCTCATTTTCTCTTTACATAATTTAATTATATTGTAAAAATTCTTCATTGACTAAGCAAGCACAAAACTTATTCTATAATAACGGCTGTCCCGTAGGCAATTACTTCCGAGGCTGCATTCATTACTTGTGATGTTTGGTACCTCATTCCAACGATGGCATTTGCCCCGACTTTTTCCGCCTCTTTAATCATCCGCTTCATAGCAATTGTTCTCGCTTCTACCATCAATTCTGAATAGCCTTTAATTTCTCCACCAACAATTGTCTTTAAGCCAGCACCAAAATCCCGGCCAATATGCTTCGATTGAACAGTACTCCCTTGAACAATTCCCAATATTTCTGTTACTTTTTTGCCCGTCATTTCATTTGTCGTTACGATTAACACCATGATCACCTCATCTATTACTATAACATATTAATTAAAATTTTAATTGACTTTAGTTTGTCTATTTTGATTAATAAGACCAATCTTTGAAAACCGACGTTTGATGTCGTAAACTAGCTATAGACAGTTTTATAAAAAGGGTTTTCCATCACCCTAAATTGGACCCAAAATTGTAAGAAAGAAGGTTGTACATATGAACGTTTTAGTATTGGGTGGTGCTGGTTATATCGGTTCGCATGCCGTTTATCAACTTATCGACCAAGGCTATGATGTCACGGTCATTGATAATTTACAAACCGGTCACAGACAAGCTATCCACCCGAAAGCAACATTTTATGAAGGCGATATTCGTGATCTCACTTTTATGAGAACTATTTTTTCCAAGGGGAAAATTGATAGCATTATGCACTTTGCCGCAAATTCACTCGTCGGAGAATCGATGGAAGAGCCTTTATCTTATTACGACAATAATGTACACGGTTCACAAATACTACTCCAAGTGATGGTTGAACATGATGTGCCATTTATCGTCTTTTCATCTACTGCTGCAACATATGGTGAACCCGAAATGATACCTATCACAGAAGAAGTCCCAACTGCACCAACCAATCCATACGGTGAAACAAAATTAGTAATTGAAAAAATGCTTCATTGGACAGCACAGGCCCATGGGATTAAGTATGTCGCCTTACGGTATTTTAATGTCGCAGGTGCGAGGGAGACAACTGAAATCGGCGAAGATCATACCCCTGAAACACATCTCATCCCCATCACCCTACAAGCTGCTTTACAGCAACGGGACCATCTGACAGTTTTTGGTGATGATTATGATACAGCTGACGGGACGTGTATTCGTGATTATGTCCATGTGACTGATTTAATCGATGCCCATATTTTAGCTATGGAATATTTACAAAAAGGTAACGAGAGTAATATCTTCAATTTAGGAAGTAGTGACGGTTTTTCAGTAAAGGAAATTGTTCAGGTAGCAGAAAAAGTGACGGGCAAGCACATTCCAACAAAAATTGGCCCAAGACGTCCTGGCGACCCGGCGACACTGATTGCCAGTTCTGATAAGGCAAAATCTGTACTTGGTTGGGAACCAAAATATACAACTATCGAAGGGATCATTTCTAGTGCTTGGAAATGGCATCAATCACATCCATACGGATATAAAGGGTAGCATTTTCACGTAAAACATAAAAAAACACTCCTAAAAAAAGGAGTATCTAAGACGCGAAAGTTGTGTTAATAATCCAAAAGTAAATTTATAATTTTATAAGATTCCATCTTTTCATTGTAACAATATTAATCTATGCATCTACCTTTTTATCTATATTTCGTAGTACATTTATCGCAAAGAAAAAGATACCAATAACAGTAACTGTCCCACCAATCGTTGCAAGTAGAAAAAATATCGGAATCATCGTAAGTATGCCAAGTGCAATGAAAATCATCATGATGGGCAAACCGATATTGTGCATCCAAAAGTGGGTCACAGCAGCTTTTGTTTCACTAAGATGTGGATAAAGTTGATAAAAAATACCTGCAATTGCTAAAGACATCCATCCGAGTAAATTAACATGCACATGTACAGTTGCTAAATTAAATATGTGAAAAACAGACATATATAATCCAAAAAGTATCCCAATCATAAAATAGACAACAGAAATTTTAATTAACATATTCCCCATGGAAATATCCCCTCCCTTTAATTTTTACACAACCTTCGCATCCAAATAACTTTAATTATAAAACTCCCAAGTGAATGGGAAGTTATTCATTTAACGATACTAAATACTTTCACATTTAATTCATTTGCAAATAACGACGCCATATGTACGTGATAATTCCTAAAAGTAAAATGATACTCCCTATCATTATCATGTGATAACTTTTTGTAGCTGTTTCAGGCAACTTTTGGCCAGTTACACTTACTTCGTCCTTCATTACCGAAGGATGAAACAGACCGAACTTACTAAAGTGGTTAGTTGAGACGTGAATATTCCCATTTTTATATTTTCCACCAACTAACTTCCATTTTTCTTTGTGCTCATTCCAATAATAGACTCGCAATTCTTCAGCTATATTACTATCAACTCCACCTACTGAGAAAACAAGTTCAATAGGTTGATCAAATGAACTAATAATAGAATCCCCTTGCTTTATAGTAAAATCATAGATGGCACCATAAGCATCTTTAATATTTGGTAAATTTTCTGTCGATGGATCCAATTGATTTATTATCAAACTTAAAGCCTGATTATGACGCAAATTGATTGATGGAATGTTTAGCATGACATTTTCCTTTTGTATTTGTATCATTGCCTTCTTCCTGATGAGTTCTTCAATTTGTTTTTGATCCAATTTAATTTCCCTTATATTTTCAGAATACTCAGATAGGTCAATTGTCATTATACCTTCTTGTTCAATAAGGCCTATCTGATCATCAACTACTGTTGCTGTGTTACCATCAATAATAAATTTAGATTTTATTTTATTTAATAGTTTAACAAAAAAGGTAATTTCTTTTTCGGCAATACCACCAAATTCTGTTTCAACTATTAAGGTCACTTTCTTTTCTCCAATAGAATCTGTATATTGAGAAACATTTAATGTCTCTTTGTTCCCTACCTCTTTTCCATCAATTTTCCAAGTAATATTTTTTATTTTTGCAATATCATGGTTATAATCTAAATCTAACATCACATCCGATTTGAACTTTACCAATGTATCTTTAGTAATTGTTCCCCTATTCAACAGAATATTGATTATAGGGGGCGAATCTAAAGCAATAAACTTCATCTTATCTGTTTCTTCAATATTTTCATATGCACGTTTCATATCATTAACATAAGCCTCTGAAGTTGAATTTAGATAGCCAAATATCGATTGATTGGGTAAATATCCAAATGCATTTTTACCAATATCTAATTTTTTATTGTAAATAGTAACACTTGTTATATTTGTATTTGCAAAAGCCGCATTTCCAACTTCATTCACGTTTTTGGGTAACACAATACTAGTAAGGTAATTAACATAAAATGCCTGATATTCAATTACCCTCACATTTTCGGGAATAGTTATCGTTTTTAGGCTGTTTTGCATAAATGCATTATTCTTAATTTCTTTTACTCTTTTAGGAATTGTTATTTGAGTTAGATTATTACTATTAAAAACCCCCGATTCGATAATCTCTAATTGATTAGGAATATTTATCTTTTCAATATCATTATAACTAAATGCTCTTTCACCAATTTCCATTACACTTTCGGGAATTTTCACACTTGTAAGACCCTTTCTATAAAAAGCCATCTCTCCAATACTTGTGACAACTTTCCCATCTATTTTCCCGGGAATTTCTAAATCTCTAGCATTTCCTTTATATTCGATTATTGTTACTGTTCCATCATCGTTTTCCTTATATTCATAATCGCCTTCTATTTCAGCATTTATGTTGCTGACAGGAACCAATATCATACCTATCATAATGACAACTACAATCCAACTTCCAATAAACTCCTTTTGATACTTATCAATCATATAATTTATCCTTTCTTTATTGATATGGCAAACTAATCGTCTGACACTTGACTCATGATAAGTTAATCATATTCAAAAGACACTAGTCTTTTGGACCCACTACTACAAAAGACCTTTAGATGCTATTGTAAATGACCTAAACAAGGAAATATAATACATAAAAGGTACTATCTTTATACTTAATAAGTATAAGGTTTTAAAATGACATACGTTTACGTATTTATAATAAAAAAACTAACCACCTACAAAAAGATAGATGATTAGATTTAATTTGATCGGTTCTATTAATGACGTTTTTGTCTTTTGTAGTTGAAGTAAACAACCATAACCCCTAGTAGCAATAGCGATACAATTAGCCACATAATGGATGTTGGTATAATATTACTGGTTTGTTCTTTAGTAGATTTGGCTTCCTTCATCGTTTCCTTATTACTTTTATCTTTCGGATTAACCTCTGAAGGGTCCTGATCCATTTCTTCCAAATCTGATTCTGTCGTTATTAAAGTAAAGGTGCTAAATTTATCAATTTCTATTTCTAGCATTTTCGGATTGCCCTCATCGTCATAAATTATTGTTCCTTTTTCAACTACATTTTCCCCATCACTATGCTCAATATAGACTGCTAATTTTTCCAGAAAAACTTCCCGTTCTGTAGTATCCGTTGGAAAATCAATATTATCTAATGGGAATTGTACGATTGTTCGATGATTTTGATAATTTGTTTCTATTGTCATTGCTTCACCAACAATTCTGACCTTGCTCCCTTTCACATATTGTTGTAATTCTTCAGATGTAGAAATACGACTTATTATTTCTTTTCTTTCTCGTTCATCATGTATAGGAATAATCCGGAAAAATAGACTACTTTTGCTCCCATTCATTTCTTGTAATGTTTTCTTAGGTAGTGAAATGGTAACATTGCCGACCTCAATTGATAAATCCTTACCGGATTTTTTAAGTATCTCCAATACATTAACCGGAATATCAACTGTCACTTCATCAGCATGTTCAGCGGAAATATTTCCTAAAATGATGCGAACTTGATTGTTCCCTGACTTCAGTGCATCTTTTATGGCTTCATCTACTGTTTTCTTATCAACATTAACGTGATTGATAGTTCTTCCTTTTGCTTCATTTAGTATTGTTTCCGTTCGTTTCCCTCTATTTTCCCGGACATGGTGATTTGTTTCTTGGAATGTTTGTGAACCTTTCATTCCTAATTGAAATCGACTGCTCACAAAGTAGGACTCATTACCGGCTCTGTCCTCAGCTAAAATGTGTAGATATCTACCACCTTCAACATTGGTTAAATTCAACATTTCGTTGTTATTAAATTTCACCCAATGATTATCATTTGTGGGTGGTTTTTTCATATTAGCACTCCACATATACTTCAAACTTTTTAGGTTTACTCCACTCATGTTATCTAATATTGTCACTTTAGTGGATACAGATTCCGCTGTAGAATCATTGCCATTTTCACTTAATCGAATTATCGGGCCTTCTGTATCAATTTTCAATGTACTTTTTGATACCTCACTTGCGTTACCCGCACGGTCTACGGTTTTTGCTTCAATAACCATTAGACCAGTTTCCCTTATATTTACTGGATCATTATATGTTTTCCACTTACCCCCATTCACCCGATACAATACATGGGAGACCCCACTTCCAGCACCCTCATCCTTACCCAGCTTAATTGTGAAGTTTGGTAATTTGTTATACCAATCATTCTTCCCAGTAATTTCAGATAAGATAATCATTGGTTTAGACGGAGCCATGGTATCTCTTTGAAAAACCCTGGAATGAATATAGACAACATTCCCAGCTTTATCTGATGCCCGAATGTGTAAATACCATTTTCCATCCTTATCTAAGGTGATTTTTTCCCCATTTATAAAATTCACCCAATCTTGGTTTTTATCCTCCGGTTTATCTGTTCCTTTTGACCAAATATAGTGAAGATTACTGGCATCTACGCCACTCTCATTATCAATTACTATTACTTTTGGAGAAATTTCATTTGACCAAGTTTTTTGGCTTGGTAAAATTTCTATTGATGGTTTATTATTATCTATTCTAAACTCACCTGATGTGAGATTTTTACTGTTTCCTACTTTGTCTGTTGCTCTCACATGTAAGAAATAATTACCTGTACTATTCGGTGTACTTATTGATTTATAATTTTTTATTTCTTTAAAATTACTTGTTGGAAAACTTAAATCTGTTGTCCAAGCATACTCAACTTTTTCAATACCACTTTCATTATCTGTTGCTGTTATTTTAGTAGAATGACTCAGAGCGTAATCACCACTGTCTTTTGATAATGAAACCGTTGGTGCCGTTTTATCAATGTTATCGATTGTTATTGATTGTTCTGTCTCGTTTCCCGCATTATCTTCTACCACAAATGTGTACTTCCCATTTTTATTGACTGTAAACTTGATTTCCGTTTTATTATGCCACTTACCATTGTTGTCCTTAATTCGTTTAACACCACTATGACTGTCTGTTCCAATCGCTGTAATTATTATATCTTTGTTAGTTGGTGAAGTTTTATTAGCACTAAGTAGGAAATTCGGTACCACTTTATCCAACTTCACTATTTTAGAAACAGTTGGGCTTACATTACCGGCTCTATCTATGCTACGGGCTTCAATTTTAGTTTCTCCACTGTCCTTAATAATGAAAGATTTATTATAAGTTTTCCAAGTACCTTTATTTAGTCGATATTGCGTATAATCGACTCCACTTTCATTGTCTTCACCATCTGTAATTGATACTGAAACATTGTCTCTTTGCCAAGAAGTTGGGGCACTAATGCTTGGCTTACCCGGTGCAACCTTATCAATATTGTTTATTTCAATTGATTTTGAGAAGTTATTTCCAACATTATCTTCGATTTCAAATGTATAAGTACCGTTACTTGAAAAAGTAAATTCAATTTCTGATTTACTATGCCAGGTACCATTTGCATACTTGATACGTTTTACACCACTATCATCATCAGAACCTGTCGCAGTAATTGTCACATCAGCATTCGTTGGTAATGTATCATCCTTCGTCAAAGTTAAGTTGGGTTTCGTTAGATCAATTTTAAATACATTAGAGGTAAACTCTTTTTTATTTCCAGCTTTATCTTTTGCCTTAACGTGTAAATAATGATAACCGGTTGTCGTTGGTACATTAATCTTCTCGTTATTATTTACTTCTCCGAGGCCACTCGATGGAAAATTTGAATTTGTTGTCCAGACATATTGTATTTTTTCAATACCACTTTCATTATCTGTTGCTATGATTTCAGTAGAGTGACTTTTTGCATAATCCCCGCCATTTTTAGACAATGAAATAATTGGTTTTATTGTGTCAATATTATCAATTTCAATAGTTTTTGTCGTTATATTTTCTGCGTTATCTTCAACTTCAAATTTATAAGTACCATTACTAGAAACGGTAAATTCAATTTCTGATTTACTATGCCATTTACCATCGATATCCTTAATTCGTTTAACTCCACTATGGTTGTCTGTTCCAGTAGCTGTAATTGTTACATCTTTATTTGTTGGTGAGTCTATATCGATGCTTAATGTTAAACTAGGATTCGTTTTATCTAACTTTGCTGTTTTCACAGCAGTTGGGCTAATATTACCAGCTTTATCGATGGTACGGGCTTCAATTTTAGTTTCTCCATTATCCTCAATAATGAATGAATTATTGTAAGTTTTCCAATTACCACCATTTAGGCGATATTCTGTTTTATCTACACCACTATGGTCATCAGTACCATCTGTAATCGATACTGTCACATTATCATTTTTCCAGGTCGTTGGTGCATCAATCGTTGGTTCACTCGGGTTTGTTTTATCAATATTATTTATTTCTATTGATTTGATTGTTTTATTTCCCACATTATCTTCGACTTCAAAAACATATATTCCATTTTCAGTAACGGTTTTTGACATTGATATAGTATTTATCCATGTACCCTCTTTTTCACGAATTTGTTTAAAACCACTGTCATCGTCACTTCCCGTTGCAGTAATTTTAACATAACTATTGGTTGGTAATTCATTATCTATTGTTAATACCAGATTGGGGTTCTTTACATCAATTTTAAATACTTTAGAAGTAAACTCATTTTTATTTCCGGCTTTATCTATAGCTTTAACGTGTAAATAATATTTACCGGTTGTCGTTGGTACATTAATCTCCTCGTTATTATTTACTACTTCGAGGCCACTCGATGGAAAATTTGAATTTGTTGTCCAAGCATATTGTATTTTTTCAATACCACTTTTATCTGATGCTATTATTTTGGTAGAGTGGTTTCGTGCGTAACCTCCACCATTTTCCGATAATGAAATATTTGGTTTTATTTTGTCAATGTTGTCTATCTCAATAGTTTTTGTCGTTATATTTTCTGCGTTATCTTCAACTTCAAATTTATAAGTACCATTACTTGAAACGGTAAATTCAATTTCTGATTTACTGTGCCATGTTCCATGAGGATCTTTTATTTGTTTAACGCCGCTATCATTGTCTGTTCCAGTCGCTGTAATAGTTACATCTTTATTTGTCGGTGAAGTATTATCAGCTCTTAATGATAATTTAGGATTTGTTTTATCTAATTTTACTGTTTCAGTTGCTTTAGAACCCACATTTCCTGCTTTATCGATGGTACGGGCTTCAATTTTAGTTTCTCCATTGTCCTCAATAATGAATGAATTATTGTAAGTTTTCCAACTACCACCATTTAGGCGATATTCTGTTTTATCCACATCACTATGGTCATCAGAACCTTCTGTAATCGAAACAGCCACATCACTGTTCTGCCAGGTTGTCGGTGCATGAATTGTTGGAATCGTTGGATTTGTGTTATCTACTTTAAAAACATTTGATCTATGGTTAAATGCTGAACCGAAAGTGCTTGTTCCGCTTACATGCAGATAATATTCATCTGTTTTCGTTGGAGTTTCTAGGGTTTCCCCTTTTGATAAGGTAGACCAACCACTTGTCGGCATACTTGTGCTTGTTGTCCAAGTGTATTGCAAAGGTTTTTTTTCGTCATATCCACTTACATCCACCTTTGTCGAATGGGAAGGTGCCCATACCAGATTCCCATTTTCGGAAAAAGCAAGACTACTGTTATCAGTGCTAAAGGTTATGGTGTTTCTGTATCTTTCTCCCTTCCTGATTCCCTCTTCATAATTCTTTGCAGTGGATGGATCATAACCATATATTGTTAATATTTGGTTAAGCGATTCTAAAGAAGATGGCACTGAAAACGGATCTCCAGAAATGTCAGTGTCTTTGTTTCTAATTTCCACACGAGTAATTTGGTTTTGATTAAATGCTACGTGTCCAATAAATGTGACACTTGAGGGAATGACGACACTGGATAAGTTGTTTTTATAAAATGCACTGTCCATAATTGTTCCTACACCATTAGGTATGTCCACACTGGACAGCTTATTACTATAAAATGCTTGGGTCCCAATTGTTCTGACACTGTCTGGAATGTCAATACTGGAGAGGTTATTGTCGTAAAAAGCATTTTTTTCAATTTCGGTCACTGAACCCGGAATAATGGCACTTGTTAGCCCTTTTTGACTAAAAGCATGCGCCCCAATTTTCGTTACTAATAATCTTCCTACAAGATCTGGAATATCGAGGCTTTTATCTTCCCCGTTATAATTTGTTAATGTTGCTGTACCATCGCCATTATCTGACCATTCATAATCCTTGTCATCCGATAAATCCTTGAATATATGATTCATTTTTTTTGCATAGATCTTCGTTGTAGACGATTCATAACCATGAAGTATTAAATCAGCGGAATTATCCTGATTATGATCAAATACCCGATCTCCAAAACTTACATTATTGTTTAAAACCAATACTCTTTTGAGATTGTTATTCTTAAATGCTCCGTCCCCTATGCTCGTAACACCGCTTGGAATGTCTACCCTCGTTAGCTTGTTATCACGAAACACATCATTCCCTATCCTTGTGACACTTTCTGGAATTGTTATGTTCTTAAGTTGATTCCCGGAAAAGGCATTTTTATCAATACTTTTTATACTGTCAGGGAATGTTACACCAGTTAGATTTTTATTTTCAAATGCACCATCCCCTATACCCGTTATCCTCAATCCAGCCAATGTACCTGGTATCACGATATTTTTCCTTGTTCCCTGATAATCTGTAATTGTTGCAGTTCCATCATCATTGTCATTTAAACTAAATGAGTCAATGCGTGAGAATTTATGCCCATTAGTGGTGGCATAATCTTTTGCCGGTGAAGGATCGTGTCCGAAAATGGTTAAGTCACCCGAGTTTGATTGGTTCAAATTAAATGCTCCTGATCCAACAGTTGTGTCTTTGTTTTCAATAATGACAGTTTTAAGCGAGTTGTAGAGAAATGCACTATCTCCAATCTCAATCACACTGTTAGGAATTTCTACATTTATAAGTTGGTTATCACTAAATGCACTATTTCCTATATTTATTACGTTGTTACCTATCGTTACAGTAGTAAGATTGTTTTGACTAAATGACATCCTATCAATATCTGTTACACTATTTGGGATGGTGACCTCTATCAAATTGTTATCCATAAATGCCATCCACTCAATTGTTTTAACACTGTCTGGGATTTCTACACTTTCTAACATGGAATGGCTAAATGCACCGGGTCCAATCTTTGTTACACTATCTGGTATGGTGACACTTTTGAGTGCTGTATAACTAAACGTCTCACCCTCAATCGTTTTTAAATGTTTCGGAAGCACTACATGCTCGAGATGAGGAGTGTTCCGAAACGCATGTATCGCTATTTCTGTTACGCTATCAGGAATTTCTATACTTTTGAGTTGGCTATATTTAAAAGCAGATTCTCCAATACTTGTTACACTGTCAGGGATGGTTACGCTGGTGAGTGGGTTATTTGTATTTGAAAAAGCCAATCTTCCAATACTTGTAACCGTCTTTCCATCTAACTTTTTCGGTATTTTAATATCCGTTTCATTCCCTATATACTTCGTGATTTCCACTGTGTCACCGTCAATACTGATTTCGTAGTTATCAACGGTTTTCCTTTCGGCCTTCGCATCGTTCGTGGAAGAGATAAACATGGCCAACAAGGTAAAGATAATCAGCCAAACCGTGACGATATGCAACTTTTTATTTATAACCATTCTATCTCTCCTTACTTACCTCATTTTGTTCTCTTCATTCATAACATCGCATTTCTTATTGACCAATACCAACGGTTTGCTGCTAGTGGAAACGGCGCTTCCCCTATTTAATCCGACTTTTTATGGTGCAGAAGTTAAATCCTACTTGATCGTGGTTTCATATGCGTTTCCGTCAGAATGATTGACTTTTGCAGTTGATGATGGATCGTGACCAATAATTGTTAATCTTGGATTGGAAGGAAATACATTACTAGCAATGATGACAGAATCATTGTGTATATCAGCCTTAGTAAGCATCAGTATCCCGGAAAATGCTGAATCCTCAATACTTGTATAACTGTCTGGAATATCTATACTTCTTATCAATTGCGAATCTGTAAACGCACCGTCGTTAATTTTTGTAATTGTAACCGTTAATCCATTTAACTCATTAGGTATTTCAACACTAAAATCCCCACCTATATACTTCGTTATCGTTGCCGCCCCATCTCCATTATCCTCATATTCATAATCCCCTTCTATTTCCGTTTCCGCACGTATATGATTTAATGAAATGATCATAACAAAAAATAACAAGGAAATAATAATACCTATGTTGAACTTACTGTAACTCTTTATTACCATCTTACTTTCACACCTATCTTAGTTATTAAAGTCCCTTTACTTCCCTGTAAAGTTAAATATTAATCGTAATTTATTTTGATTTTATCTTTCAAACAAAACCTTCTCATTTCAGTGAAGGAAATCCTTACAGAACCTATCCCATCTTCAACATTTTCCGCATCATTTTTCCTTTTAATTTTGCTGAAAAATTACCTTTTATGACCAAATCCGACAGTTCAAGGGGTGCCTTTGTCAACAACTCATACCCATCCTTCGTAATCAAAACGGTGTCTGAATGTCGATATCCCCCCACTCCTTCAATATAAATTCCTGGTTCAACTGTCACTACCATGTTTTCTTGTAAAATTTCATCACTGCCTTCTGCCAAAAAAGGGGCTTCATGATTTCCTAAACCAATTCCATGGCCAGTACGGTGTAGAAGATGGGATTTTAGCCCATATTTACCTAAATAGTCGTTTGCCGCTGCATCCACCTCCGAGGCTTTCACATTGGCACGTAATATTTTCAATGCTTCATTTCGTGCATTCATCATGTGGTGAAATAATTCTTCTTCTGTTTCTGAAGGCTTTTCTAAAAATAACGTTCGTTCACATTCAGATGCATAGCCATTAATTCGGAAATAAGCCATTGCCACATTCGGTCCTCCCCTTAGAATATCGTCTAACTCGGGAACACTGTGTGGCATTGCACTTACAGGTGCTGGCCAAACAGCAGTTAATAGTGAGGTAATTAGTGGCTCAAAGTCTTTTCCCTTAATCAGCTTTGTTTGAATGTTTCGTGAAAGTGCAAATGGTTCAATGACGCTTGCTCCTTTGTACACAGATTTCATGATTAACGACATTGCATCATCAGCTATTTTTGCACTTTGTCTAATTTTTTCTATTTCATAAGTACTTTTCACTTTTCGTTGATTCGTAATCATCTCTGATACAACGATTTCTTTTGCCTCCATTTTCATGAAAACATCAGTCGGAACATTATGTTCTATCCCAACCCTTTCGAACCGACTCATTGTGTCACGAAATACTTCATACCAATTTTCACTAACAGGCGCAGGATAGTCCCAATAAGTAATTACTTTACATGCCAATACACCTTTATCAACATGGGCCTTTTCAAGCTCCGGAACAATCAGGATAGGTTCTTCCCTAGTGACGATGAAAAGGAATGGCCGCTCTTCTGGCTGATAAGTAATATTTGTCAAATACCAAATATCATCTGTCTCACTGACAACATAAGCATCTAATGAATTTTGTTCCATTTTTTCTTGCAAAGTCTTTATTCGATTTAATAATGCTCGTCGGATCATCCATTCACACCCTTAATTTTCTTTATTTACTGTAGAAAATGCTAACATCATTGACAACTTAACGATTAAAAACACCTTACATTTTCATTGATAATAATTTTTAAACCAAAGTTCCCTATTGACTTCATTGTAAGTTATCGGAATAATGAAATATAATACATAAAAGGTACTAACTTAATACTTAATAGGTATAATGATGTGGAAAAGAGGAATGATCATGGATTTGAGGCATATTCGTTATTTTTTGGCCCTTGCGGAGGAATTAAATTTTAGTCGAGCCGCTGAAAGGTTGTACATTTCACAACCACCGCTCAGTAGACAAATTATGGAGCTTGAAGAGAAGATAGGGGCAAAATTATTTCATCGAACAAAGCAAGAAGTTGAATTAACGAATGCCGGTAGGGTTTTAATGCACGAGGCATATCAAATTATTGACCAAGTTGAACAAGCGTTCATTAGTACCCGTCTTTCTTCTACGGGAAAAGTCGGGGAACTAAGAATTGGATTTAGTGGGGCTGTAAACGATATTATTCCCACCCTTAAAAAATATCGTAAGGCTTATCCACAAGTGAGGATTACCTTAAAACATTTGACATCAACAGAACAAATTCAAGCATTAAATGAAAGAAAAATAGATATAGGTAATATTTCCGTGCCAACGACCAATGAAAAGATCCAAACGATTCCACTGAAAAAATTGTTTTTCAAAGTAGCTTTACCTGAGGGTCACCCTTTAGCATTAAAGAAATCTATCAATCTACGAGACTTAGAAAATGAAACGATCATTATTACTTCCAAATCAGCTGGGATTGTATTTTATGAAACAATCATGAACATTTTCGAAACAATAGATTTTAAGCCGAACATCGCCATTCAGGCGCACGACCTTCAGACAGTATTAACTTTTGTTAGTTCAGGGGTGGGAATTTCCCTGACTCCATCACCCTTTGTGCCAGTAAAAGGAATTGTAATGAGAGAAATTGAGGGAATCAATTTTGCAGTTGAAGGAAGACTTGCATGGAGAACTGACAATCGATCAGAGGTATTAGAAGAATTTCTCGAATTTTTCAAAGGAATTGATATTGAGAAGTTGTAGAAAAGAATTAATAGTTTGCCAAGAAGCACAACAATTATAAATATTATAAAATTGACATTAATCCATCCAAGCCATTTCACTACATACAAATAGAGACAGTGAGCGATTCAGCTGTCTCCTTTTTGATATTAATATTTTGTAGGCTACTTGTAGCTTAAGTTGCATATTCAGCAATTGTTAGCATAAAGTCACCGATTTCAGCACCAAATTCCGGCGCTCCTTCCATAATTAATCTACCCTCGGCTGTTGCTTGAAATAAATCATCGGTTTGGAGCAATATACCTAGGGCACTAGGAATGGTGTCAAATGCCATCGTAAAGAATGGTTTGGAACGTTTGTATTCCCCTCTAGCCGACTTCGATTTCCCAGCCTTTACCCGAATATATGCACTTAGTTCTGGATGCCCAATCACACGCCATGCATACACTCGATCTGGGCTCCTTTTAGCCCATCTGGATACTTTAGGGTGTTGCGCCTTGTTCAATTGACTTATACCATTTGATAGAAGGTAGAAATAAAGCTTGACAAGTAATTGCTGATCCTCCTCCTTTTTGGGGGGAGTTTTGGCACTTAATAATTTATTCATCGCAAGTAATACTTTTAGGAATGGGATAAACAGCCCTAATTTGTACCACCCTTTAAGCTTGGGTAGTTTTTTACTTTTTCCCGAAAAGAAGGCATTAAGTGCCGGTATACTCTTAAACTCTAACTCTACGTCCGGATCTTCGGTTACCCCTAATACTACCGTCCATTTTCCATCGTCAATGTCATAGTGTGTGCCTACCTTACCACCTTCATGGAGGGCACTTATTTGTATTTTGGCATATTTACCTACAAATCCTCTGTGATAAGCTTCATTACTATCTACGATCACTTTTAATAGTGGTAGAGCAGCATTTAAAAAAATACGATTCGCATAGATGTCGTCTTTTGTCATCATAGTTACACCTCGTCGTCCCAATCGTCGTCTTCCTCAATGTCTTTATCCATAATCTTCGTTACCGTTTCTACAATGCCATTCATATCTGTTCGATAATGGGCCATTAAATCCTCATGGAGACCGATAGGGGCAAATTCATCAAGGATACCAAGCTTATGGAATCCACATGCTTTACCACTTTCAGCTATAACATCCGCTACTGCGGTACCGAGTCCCCCGACCACATTATGATCTTCGACAGTGACTATCCGGCGTGTTTCATGAACCGCTTTTAATACAGACTCACGGTCTATCGGTTTAATCGTATGCATGTTTAACACACGAACTTTAAGCCCATGTGTTTCATCAAGAACCTTTGCCGCTTCTACTGCCTGGAAAACACAAGAACCAGTAGCAATTACTGTGATGTCGGTTCCATCGACTAGTTGAATCGCTTTTCCAATCTCAAAACCATAATCATCACTATCATATAATCGCATATCAAAACCACGATTGATGCGAATGTATACAGGTCCGGGAGTTTCGTATGCCGCCACAATAGCATTGGCTGTTTCAATCCCATCTGCAGGTGTAATCACCTTCAAATTAGGAATAGCACGCATAATCGCTAGATCCTCAGTGGCATGATGGGTTGATCCTGCTTGACCAAAAGATAGTCCAGCATGTGTCGCAATAATTTTCACATTTAAATTTTCATAACAAATATCAGTCCGTACTTGTTCCAAAGCCCGTGTCGAACAAAAAATTGAAAATGTAGAAACAAAGGGTACTAAACCAGATCTAGCCATACCAGATGCCGTCCCGAAGAGATTTTGTTCTGCAATTCCCATATTAAAAAAGCGCTCGGGATATTTCTCGCCAAATAAACCTATCTTAGTTGATTTGGCAAGATCTGCTGATAAACCAACAATTTCTGGATGTTTCTCCCCAAGTTCACTCAATACTTGCCCATAAATTTCCGTAGTCGATAACTTCGTCGTTTCCGTTACAGTATATGAAAGTCCACCCGCCATGTTTTATACCCCCTTTATTCGTTGTTCATAAGAATTTTTCAAACGATCCATTGCTTGTCGATGTAACTCGGAATCGAGAGCACCATAATGCCATAGATGACTACCCTCTAAGAAATCAACACCACTTCCCTTGATTGTGTTGGCAATAATAACTACAGGATTAGACGACGATGTGTTAGCATAATCAATTGCCTCCGCTAATTCAGTAAAATTATGCCCATCCACTTCAAGAACGTGAAAACCAAAACTTCGCCATTTATCTGCAAAGGGTTCAACACCCATCACATCTTCTGTTGCCCCATCAATCATATAATGATTTCGATCAACAATTGTAATAAGATTATTAGCATTGTAATGGGTCGTTGCCATTGCCGCCTCCCAAACCGACCCTTCATTACATTCTCCATCACCAAGTAAGCAGTAAGTTTTATAGGTTTTATTACGTACCCTTGCTGCCAGTGCAATGCCCAAGGCAATTGATAAACCATGACCAAGAGATCCAGTCGAAGCATCCACCCCTGGTACCTTGTTGCCATCTAAATGCATACCCAAATTTGAAAAAGAATGATTATACTCTTTCAACCACTCCTTATCAAAATAACCTTTATCAGCAAGTACTGGAGCAAAGCCAACACCTATATGTCCCTTACTGAGAATAAATCGATCACGATCATCCCAAGTTGGATTGCTAGGATCTATTGTTAAAAATTTATGATATAAAATAGTTAATATATCCATTGAACTTAATGCACCACCAAGATGCCCACTGCCCGCCCATACAGTAGTGTCAACACATAATTTCCTTAAGTTATATGCTTTTGTTTCTAAGGCAAGTAATTCCTCTTTCACTATTGCCATGTTGTTCCTCTCCCTTCTCATCCTAATTCGGGATGTCGTTCCTTCACTATTTTGAACGCTTCATCTGCCACTTCAAGAGTATAAGGAAGGTCTTCCTCACTCATTGCAGTATTAATAAAAAGATTATGATGATTGGCAAAATATACCCCACGGCGCACACACTCAGCAACCCATTCCTGATGAAGGGATAAAGAATCGTCATTAGTAATTCGCATATACCACAAGGAAGGGGCTCCAGAAATTTTTAAATCAAAACCGTGATTTTTCCCCGCTGCAACTAGACCACTTGTTAACTTTTCACCAAAATCGAGCATTTTTTGTGGGCCATTCATTTCCTTCAGCTTTGTAATCGTTGCAACCCCGGCAGCAAAAGGAACAGCCGAGAGCCAGTAGGAACCAGTATACATAACATCTGAGGCTGCTTCTTTTAAAGAATCAATGCCACATAAAGCAGAAACATTCCAACCGTTTGCCAACGATTTACAAAATGCCACAAGATCGGCTTTAAAACCAAAATAATGATCTGACCCTTTCATATCAAGTCGAAATCCAGCACGAACATCATCGATAGCCAGTACTATACCATGATCGGTACATAGTTTGCGGATTTTGGCCCAATAATCATTTTTAGGAAACTCGTTATCTTCGAATATTGGGTGATGGTAGGGGGTAGCCATAAAGCATGCTATTTCACCCGGATTTTCTTTGACAATCTGTTCCACTGCCTCATAATCATTCCATGGTACATAGAGATTGTTCACAACATCCTCATCAACAACACCTGGATAGCCCATATTTTGAGTCCACGGTTGGATCCCATGATAACCACCTTTAACAAGAATGACCTTCTTTCTTCCCGTGGCAGCACGGGCGAGCATCAAAGCAATCCCTGTGACATCTCCACCATTTTTAGCAAAAATAGCCCAATCAGCCATTTCAACAGTGTCAACTAATATTTCAGCAAAATCAATCATCTTTGTAGAAGGTGAAGTGACGACATCCCCTTTTTCCATTTGCTTGCGTACCGCCTCATTGACATCCTCATCATTATACCCCAGCACATTTGGGCCATAAGCACACATATAATCGATAAACCGATTGCCATCAAGATCCCAGAAATAAGCACCTTTTGCATGGGAATTATAAAATGGATAGGCATTTGTTGGAATAAAACATCCGTTTGCTGGTCCAAGATGACCGTATATCCCTGTTGGTATAACCTTTGTTGCACGTTGGAATTCAGTCTGACTCTTTGTAAAAGTATAAGGTTGATTCAAGTTCTTTGTTTCCATTATCTACTCTCCTATCGTAAAAAATTTGGAACTTGTATAAGTAATTTATTCATGTTGTCTATCATCGGAAGATAGCCCCTTACTTCAAAATCACCTGATCCTAAACAAGTATAAGTATCGAGCTGGCCATTAAGAATGCCACTTGCTACTTCGAGATTTTTAAAGACCATGCTTGCACGTGGAGTCTTTGTAGTTTGTTTTGATACCGTTAAAACCCCGTGATCAACGGAAAGTTGAACCGCTGGGCCATTCATCACTTCAACAAAGATAATACCATCTGGTATTCGGCTTGCATTTAATTTGCCAATCCGATCATGATTACCAATCTCTGCCAACGCATGAAAGGCTGTATATGCTGTGAGATAGGCATTCATTTTAAAATAGTAAGGATTTTCTAGCAGTTTATCAGTAGGTTTTAAATAGTAGGCTAATTGATCCGTTAATTTAGTAAATTGATTTGTAAGAAATTTGATCTTTAAAAATCCTTTTAATGGTATCGGGTTGGCTTTGTCGTCAAACATATCATTAAGATGCTTTGGCGAGCGAAAATACAACTTAATATCACTTCGTTTGTTACCCCTGGAATAAGAAACTTGCCCATTAGAAAAACTTACATGTGCCCGTGGGCCGTTTTTCACAATAAATTGAATAGCAATATCCTTATCTTTAATCATTTCGTTCATCTCGGAATCTAGTTCACATAAATCCTCTAAATTACGTAATACTGCGTGGAGATTAATATTTGCTTTAACAAGTTGGTCGACCATAACTCCCCTTCCTTTCTGCATAATTTTGTATTACAATGACAGCGATTACATTTTTACTACGACAAAAGATTGATTGGGATTTCATTTTATTAGCTAATAATATTCAATCAATTTTTACAGAAAAAGTTATTTTACTTGTGAGCGAGCTATCACTCACTAAAAGAATATCACCCTTTTTTTGAAAAGTCAATCAATATTTTATTTCCTAAACGAAACTAACTGTTGCCTTGTTTTTTCTTATTTTTGTTGTACTATAAATGAAGAACTAGAATGATATAAATGAGGGATAAACTTGATTAAATCAGAATATATTCAAGAGGCATTTACAAAAATTTCAGACGAAAAGAAACAACGTATCCTTGATGTTGCCTTAATTGAATTTGCGGAATATGGTTATGAAAGTGCTAATATCAATGTGATAGCAGAGAAAGCTGAGATTAGTGTCGGGGCTATGTATAAGTATTTTGGCAATAAGGAAAATCTTTATTTAACTATTGTACAAGTATGTATTAAAAAACTTAATGAAGTAATTGAGGAAATTGTCGAAGATGACGGGGAATTCATTGAAATAATCGAAAGAATTATCCTAGCTATTCAATCTTACTCAAGCACTTACGACTATTTGACTAAGTTTTACAATCAAATGACAACGGAACGTCATTCAGAGCTTGTTTGGAAAATTGTCTCAGATATGGAGTCTGTAACAGACAGGCTTTATGCCCCATTTATTGTGGAAGCACAAAGAAAGGGTCAGGTGCGAAAAAACGTCAATCCTAGATTTTTTTCATTTTTTCTAGACAATTTATTTATGCTACTACAATTTTCTTATTCTTGTGAGTACTATAAAGAACGACTAAAGATGTATGTCGGAGAAGATATATTTGATCGAGATGAAATAGTACTAGAACAACTAATGTCATTTATTAAAGGGGCACTATTTTTAGATG
>DKGO01000116.1 GCA_002453315.1 Caryophanales bacterium UBA6768
ACCTTTTGTTGTTCACCTCCCGAAAGGTGGTAAAAGAAACGGTCTTTATATTTTGTTGTATTCGTTATTTGCATCGCTTGAGAGATAAGCTCTTCATCTTCGCTCGTTAGACGATGGTTGAATAACGAACGATAAGGTGAGCGACCGAAAGAAATTAACTCCTGTACGGTTAGATTAGGCAACTGTTCCTTCGATTGAGGTAACATTGCTATTTCTTTAGCTAATTCTTTTGTTTTATAGTGATGTAGTTGTTTTGCATTAATGAGAACAGAACCGTTATCCGTAGCTAGCAATCTACTAATGATTTTTAAAAAAGTTGACTTACCCGATCCGTTTGGACCAACAATCGAAGTAATTTGATGATCGGGAATCGAAATAGAAATATCATTTAATTGAAAGTGATGCCTCTGAAAAAACACATCATTCGTTTCGATTGCATTCATGACATGATCCTCCGTTTCTTAAGTAAGATTAAAAAGAACGGTGCCCCTAAGCTAGCGAGTAAAATCCCAACCGGTAATTCAATTGGATCAAACGAAGACCGGGCGATTGTATCGGAGATGACAACAAGAATGGCGCCAAAAACGATACTTAACGGAAGTAGAAACGTATAATCCTCTCCGACTAATAGGCGCAACATATGTGGAACGACGAGCCCGACGAAGCCGACAAGACCCGCAACACTCACGGCAACACCAGCAAGTAGGGAAGCTAGTAAAATTAGTAAAAAGCGTTGCGCTTCTACTTTTTGTCCTAATAGTTTAGCGGAATCGTCCCCTAACAAAAGTAAGTTAGCAGGGCGAATCGCAAAGAGCGACAAGCCGAGACTAAGAATGGCATAGGGAGCCATAAATGTAAGATGGTACCAGCCCTTTCCCGTTAGCCCTCCTGATAACCAAGGTAAGACCGACTGAACGCGGTCACTGTACACGACCATAATTCCATTCATGACAGCTCCAAGAAGTGCATTAATTGCCACGCCAGCTAAAATAATTTTTACAGGAGATGAGCCACCTTCCCATGCTAAGAAATAAATGGCAAGGGACGTGACAATAGCACCTATAAAGGCAGCCGCGGGTAATAGATAGCTAAATTGGGGAAGGAGAACCATTGTAACGATAGCAGCAAGACCAGCCCCGGCAGAAACCCCGATAATCCCAGGATCAGCTAAAGGATTTTTCATAACTCCTTGTAAAATTGCCCCCGAAGCGGCTAAGCAGCTACCGACTAATACCGCTATTAAGACCCTTGGCAAACGAATGTCCATAATAATTTTATTATGAATCGAATCCCCGTCTTGAAATAGGACGCTCCATATGTCAGCTAAAGAAATATCAATCGGTCCATACGTTAAGCCGTGGATGATGGCGAATAGTAATAGGATGGGTGAGAGCGTTGAAATCAACACTCTTCTGAACCTTCGCTTTTTTAATGACATGTTTATTCCTTCACATCATGTAACACATCATGAAGGTACTGTAGTGCATCAACTACCTTCGTTCCTGGATTTGTTCCAAAGAGTTCGGAAGGTAATGTAATGACGCGATTCTGTTTTACTGCGTCCAAATTATCCCACCCGGCAGCTTGAGAAATTTCCTTCATAAAGCTAGCTTCTACTTCCTCTGGATTGCCGTGTGTCATGAGCAAAATAAGTTGTGGATTCGCTTCTATAATCCTTTCAGTATTCAATTGGGCGTATTGTGGATACTCTTCCAAACGTGGATAATCATGAGCAATATTCAGGCCACCAACAAGCTCCAAAAGATCTCCACCTAATGAGTTAGGTAGTGCAACTAAGTTCGTTCCAGGAGCACCATATATCATGACAACTTTTTGTTTATTTTCAGTTGTTTTTTCTTGGATTTTTGCTATAGTTTCATCGATTGTATGTAGGATATCGTTAGCTTTTTCTTGTTTGTGTAACATATCACCAAACAGTGTAATTTGCTTTTTAATATCAGCAACTGAATTCGCACTCGTTAAGACGAGCTGAGCGTCAATATTCTCAATCGCTTGAATGTCTTTACGGTTCATCGGCTCATTACCTAGAACAACATCTGGCTCAAGAGATATGACTTTTTCTAAATCAATGCTGTGGGTTGAACCGACTTCAAGCTCTTTTTCGGCCTCTGCAATTGTTTTGCCAGAAGGACGCCCAACGACTTCATGCCCTAATGCGTAAATAATCTCAGTTTCACCACTTCCTAAAGTGACGATATTTTCGGGTGCACGTTCAAAAACAATCTTTCTATCAGAAAAATCAGTTATTTCTATCTGATCACCTTCCTCACTTTTTGTAGTTTCCTTCGCTTGATTCTCCTGTTCATTTGAACAAGCAACTAAACTAAGAACGACTATAAACAATGCAACGAAACGATAAAGTTGCATTCAAACTCCTCCAATCTAATTGAGATTGATTATCAATTTCATATGATAATGAAAATCATTCTCAATGTCAATGCTGTTTCTAAATATTTTAAAATTATTTGAAAAATAGGCGTAGAGTATAGGCAGAGCACATACAATGGAACCTGGGATTCACGATAGGACAATGGGAGCGGAGTTTATTACATTTATAGCCGGGAGAAAGAATCAATCTAGATAAAAAAATGAAGAAAAATCAAATTGCGAAATACTTGCGCTCCCGCACAAATAGTCAATGAAGTCGGGGAAGCGGAGAAAATAATGACGAACACTGTACGGGGAAGAAATCTTTACTTTGTATCCACACAATAAAGAACTGGCTATACGTTTAAACAGTAAACCTTAAGCCTGCTTTTAACGATAGTTTGTTGTTAGGGGGCCTTTTATCGGATTAAAGAAAAAAACTTTATCTGTCATCTTGACTTAGGATGAAAGACTTACAGACATGAGGGTATTTAGATACTTGTCGAAAGAGTCAATTTAACCGTTAATAAGGGTACATGTAAATATCGTAACCGGTGTTGAAACTGGAAATAGAAGGGTGAGAAAAGTTGTGAAGAAACGTATTTTCGCATTTATTAGTGTGCTTAGTTTATTATTTTTAATTGCTTGTGGGGATAGCGGGGGTAAATCGAATACAGCAAGTAAAAACAGTAAAAGTAGCAAAAGTAGCGACAGTGTACCAATTGAGGATGTAGAGGGGATCGCATTTGACTTAGATAATAATACATATGAATATGATGGCCTGAAGGTTACTGTTCATTCTGTTGGCTATGTTGATAACTATTATCCCGAGTTGACTGAAAATGTATTAGTTAGTGGAAAAACCGATGTTAATGGGCATTATTTTTTTGAGTTGGAAATTGAGAACACAAACGACCACGATATCGAGTACTTCAATCGATTTGAGTTATATGATAAGGAAAGAACAGATTTAAGCCCAGGCAGTCCAAAAGATTTTATTTGGAGTACTGCGGAATATAATTTACCTGTATACAATCCTGAATATGGTACGGATGAAGAGAAGGAAGAATTCAATGAATACGCATCTTTTTTAGAAAAGTATAAGTTATTAGAGACATACGATTATCCCATCAGAGATGGCAGTACTGTACGAGGTCTTTGGGTCATGAATTTCGATGAACCTGTTCACGAATCAATTGATTCGATTTACGTATATAATGATAGTGACCTTGTCTTTACAATGAAACCAACAGACGAAAAGTGGAAGTTCTCTGATGTAGAGTATTCTGTCGATTATGATAAAGGCTGGGACGATGCTGATAGCTTTCAATAAGTTTAGTCACCCTTTTATAAGAAGGAACCCAATATGAAAAGAAAGCGGATTATGCTAATAACAATCTTCGTCATTCTGTTACTTATCTTATTGCTCATTTTAAATCAAATGTACTGGAAAAAGAACAGATTAACCGCAGCAACGATTGAAGAGCTGGAAAGAGTTTATAATCTCCCAGAAGACACGCTAGAAGTGATTTCAATTGAAGAAGCTGACGATCCATATAAGAATAAGCTGCTTGGAATTGACAAAATTTTTAGTGGAAAAGATTACATCGTTCAAGTGAAGGTAGATGAAGAGCTTCCATTTAAAATAAAAGGCACGATCAATTCTAGGAAACGGTATTTTAGTGGCGATGACTATATTCAGAAAAAACATGAAGTCTTGTTAGATAATCAGGCTTCTTATCAAACCCTTTTTGACAACGTAGAGAAGCTTGGTGTAAAGCTTGACGGGATAAAAGGGGGAACGCATTATAAGAGGTTTCGGAAGGGAATACGTACGCTACATTTCACCTTGCATGTGAATAATGTCCAAGTTGATGCTAGTCAATTGTTCGCGAACTTACAAAGCATGTCGACAGAAATTTTAGAGCATGTTGAAACAGATATTGCATTAGATTTACACATTCCAATCAAGGAATATCGTCAGGACGAAGTTCAGGAGTCGGTTATCCAAGTAGAGATGGATGACGAGAGACCAGAGTACATAGAGCAAGAATTCGAGAAGTTGCTTCACGAAGTACGCTCTCTCCATCTTATGGACGATCAACTGTTAAGCGAAATTGAACCGTTCGGCATGACAACCTTATCGTCAAGCCTTGAATCTAAATATCGCAGTCAAACCCATGACCTCTATTACCACCGGTTTGGTCTGTTAATGGAGAAGGAAATTGCAGTTGAGAATGTTGGCGACGTCATGACGCTATTAGAGGAAAAAGGCTTAGGAGACTCTCATGTCTATTTACAGTTTTCTGACGGAGGGACGAAAGCTTGCAAAGTGAAGGACATTAAGGAAGTGAACGACTTTGAAGCTTGTTCCTCAATTGATGATGAGTAATCGTAAAAAATGATGGCGATTTTCTAACTGACTATTAGAAAATCGCCATGTTTTTGTTTAAATATCACAGTTATCGTCTGAACAGACGCCACTTTCTTCAGTATTTAATACGGTTAACTGTGGTTGAATACCTTCTTCCTCAGCCACTTTCTTTAACGCATTTGCGAAAGCTTCTGGTGGCTGTGCGCCTGAAATCGCATATTTACGGTTAATGACGAAGAATGGCACGCCTTGAACGCCTAATTGTTGAGCTTCATTTAGCTCAGCACGGACTTCCTCTGTAAAGTCCGAGGACTGTAACACTTTTTCTACGAGCTCTTTTGCAAGACCAACTTTCTCTGCAATCTCGGTGAGAACGTCATCGTCCCCAATCGCTGCCCCTTCGACAAAGTACTGATTGAGAAGTTGCTCGGTCATTTGTGCACCAACACCCTCTTGCTCTGCTAATTTTGTTAAGCGATGAGCTTTAAATGTATTCGCGACTTTCATTTGATCAACATTAAAATTCAGACCAACCGTTTTCGCTTGCTCAGCGATGTTATCCATCATCGTTTGTGCTTCAGCTATACTCGTATTGTATTTTTTCGCTACGTTCTGAATGATGCTACCGTCCGAAGATTCTGGAGTGTTCGGGTCTAACTGATACGCTTTAAATTCAACCTCAATATGGTTTCCTAGATTTGTTGTCTCTATCGCTTCTTCTAGTCTCCTTTTTCCAATATAACAAAATGGGCAAACGTAATCAGACCAGACTTCAATTTTCATCATAATAGCCACCCTTCTTTTCTTCTATTTTAAAGTGTTCGTGGAGTTGGCACAACGTATCTGTTTAAAGGTGAAGGTAACCTGAAAGCTCTCAAATGAACCTAAATAACTAGCAACCTTTTAATTATGATAGGACTTTCTATCGAAATTTGTTATAATGCTAGTCATATTGGCTTAATCCAATTTTAGGGACTTCAACCAAAGAATGGAGAAAAAGAGAGAAAAAATGTGGAGGGGTAGTCATGGATAAGAAGTATTTGTATATTGGGATTCCAATAGTAATAGTAGCACTTATTTTTCTTTTTACAGGTAGTAAAGCTTCTCCAACTGAACTTGTTGATGAATTTCGCGAAACAGTGGAGAACAGAGATGCGAAAGGGTTAGTGAAGCTAGTAGAGGTTGGCGACAATGTTCAATGGGACGTCGATGACGCGCAAAGCATCATAGAGTATTTACAAGAAGATGATGATGACTTCAGTGAACAAATCGCACTGCTATATGCACAAGCGAGTTACTACGATACGGATGGACAAGTACACAATCGATATACAGAGCTGTTCCCAGGAGAGAGCATCACTCACGTTGGCCCGTTCTATCTAACAAAAGTAAAAAAGTTTATCGGTGAAAAGTATGAACTAAGAGCAAGAGGTTATACGTTAACGGTACAAGCAGATAAGGACGCGAAAGTAACACTTAAAGATGAAGAAATAAAATTTAAGGATGAAGCCGAGAAAGAGATTGGCCAATTTGGACCAGGAGTCTACACGATCAAAGCAGAGAAAAAATATGAATACACGACAGTTGAAAATGAAACGACCGTCACTCTGTTTGAGCCAGAGGATTTTGAAAGAACAGCGACACTAGATTTAACAGGGGAAACCGTCACAGTCACATCGAACATGCCGAATACGGCCTTGCTAGTCAATGGTAAAAAAGTAGACGTAACGATTGAGGGTAGTGCCGAGTTTGGTCCAGTTGTTGATGGATTGGAATTAGAAGGGGAAGCCGAACTTCCATGGGGCACGGTGAAAAGTCCTAAAGTGACCATTGGCGATGAATCTGAGAATGCAAACCATGGCACACTTAACATCACGCCAAATCCAGCAAGCGACAAAAAAGTACAAGACGTCCTCGTAAAGACGATTAACGATTTTTACAAAAGTACAATCAATGCGAAAGTAAAACAAGACGAAAAACTATTAAAAAACATGTCTGATAACTTAAAGAAAGACTATGTAACCACAATCGACCGGTATAAGAACGACAGCTACAACCGTCACTTTAAAGGCGAAGCTCTCGGAACGAGAATTGATTTTTCCCGTGTTGACTATGAATACGGGAGCGGAGGCAATCACCTAATCAAAGTTCCTGTCGAACTCCATGAAAAAACAGAAGAAGTCGTATTTAGTGAAAAAGGAGTCGAAAACAAGTATTTTGAACGAATGATCGTCTTGCAGTATGTTGAAAAAGATAAAAACTGGATCGTGAACGAAGTAGGTGGCGACCATAGTCGAAACGTGAACGATTACATGACGAGCGACGCCGTTGTAAAAACGACGTTTAAAGAATAATGATTAGCTGGGAAAAGCCAATTTTGACAGATGGCTTTTCTTTTTTTGTAAACTAATGATCCTGTTATGAAATTTTGAAGACGGTAGAAGCGCTATATAGATTAAGAGAAAGAATAATAAGTAAAAAAGCTACACTCCCAATTATGAAAATGTATATAATAAATGGAAGTGTAGTATAAGGCTTTGTTTTTATGCTAATTGCAATAATTGTTTTTGTCTTTCTAAAGCGTCTAGACGATATTTTTCTTTTTCTTTTTTGTTCATTTTTTTAAACGTATTAAGAAACTCTTCATACTTAGGAATAATTTTTTCTACAGTTCCAAAGTCTTTCACCATTCCATATTCGAGCCATAAAATTTTATCGCAAAATTGCTTCATCTGACCAATAGAATGGCTAACGAAAATCATCGTTTTCCCTTGTTTCTTAAACTCTTTCATTTTATCTAAGCTTTTTTCAGCAAAGGCCTTGTCACCAACTGAGAGCGCTTCATCAATTATTAGGATGTCTGGATCAATATTGACTGAAATGGCAAACCCAAGTCGAGATCTCATTCCGCTTGAATAAGATTTAACAGGTTGGTCGATAAAGTCGCCGAGCTCCGAGAACTCAATAATTTCGGGTTCAAGGGCTTTGATTTCCTCTTTACTGAATCCGAGCATTAACAATTTGAGTTCAATATTGTCCCGACCCGTCAAATCACCTTTTAAACCAGCTGCAACAGCAATTAACGCTACTTCACCGTTGGTTTTAACAGTACCAGCAGTTTCTGGCACGATTCCCGCAATGATGTTTGCAAGTGTCGATTTCCCAGAACCATTAATGCCGACAAAGCCAACAACATCACCGTGATCTGCTTCAAAGCTAACTCCCGTTAAGGCATAGAAATTATCTCCATACTCTTTCGGCAAGATCAAATCCAAAATCCGTTCTTTCGTACTGTTATAGAGCTTATATTTTTTTGTAATGTTAGTTGCGACAATCGCTTTTTTCATAGTTATCACCAGATTATAAGTAATCAATAAAGTGTCGTCTGAATTTCATATGAAGTGCCGAACCAATTAAAAATAAAATAACAACGACTCCCCAGAAATAGAGGGTGTATTTCCAATGAACGATAAAGTACCAATCTAAACCGAAGAAAGCTGCTCGATACCCTTCTATTAAGTAAAATAAAGGGTTTAGCTTTAATATTGTCTGTAACTTCTCACTTAGAACTGTCATTTGCCAAAGAATTGGCGATAAATAAAGCAACATCCGCAACGTTGAATTTAAAAACATATGCACATCTCGAATAATCGTTGATAATGTCGACGTAATTAGCGAAATGGCAAAGGTTAAACAAAAGGTTGCAAAAAGGAAATAAATTAATTGAAGGTAGTAAATAGATATAAAGTATCCTCCAATTTGGAAGATAATAAAAGTTACACCGAGTAAGACTAGGTGAATATAAAATTGTGAAAAAATCACAATGTTCGGGATGACACTCATCGGAAAGTTCATTTTTGATAACAGGCGAAGTCGCGTATAAATAGACTTCGACCCTTGAATCGTCGATTGATAGAAAAAGGTCCACAAAATAAAACCACCGAGCAACCAAAAAATGAACGGGACATCCATCCCAGGTGCTACCTCGATATCGGCTCGCTGCCGGATGCTTCCAAAAACGAACCAATAAATCAAAATTTGGATGACGGGGTTGATTACTTCCCAAGCCATCCCTAAATAATTGTTTTTATTTTTGCTTTTTAATTCATATAAAGAAAGACGTCGAACTAAATAAAAATGATCTATCTGTTCTCTTATGACGGTTATCGCTGATCTCATAGATACTTTCTATTTCCTTTCGGGTTTCTAATAACTCTCCTCTTCATTATACGCCATTAAATTATACAAGTAGAGTAGGTAAATGACAAATCTAAGGAAGCTTTCATGCTTTTAGAAAAACCCTTCAATTGGTTTTAAGTAAAGAAGATTTTATCTACAACTCGTTTGCAGGATGCACCGTCTTCTAATAAGCAGAATTTCTCATAAAACTTGTTTGCATGTTCTGGTTGGGAAACCCTTTTTTCTTTTCTTGTTCTAATTTCAAAGATTACTTCTTTTGTAGTTTTTACTAACGGTCCAGGAGCAGACTTTTCAAAATCAAAATAAAAACCACGCAATTTATCTCGATAATGTTCAATATCATAAACGAAAAAAATCATTGGTCGCTTCAAATTTGCATAGTCAAAAAATACCGAAGAATAATCTGTAATAAGTAAGTCGGAGACGAGATACAAATCACGAATGTCTTCGTAGTGTGAGTAATCAAAAATAAATCCCTCATAAGCAGATAAGTCAAGGTTTTCCGCAATAAGATAATGAAGCCTTAGTAAGACGATATATTCGTTGCTTAATGCTTTTTTCAACTCATTAAAGTTAAGTTGAAGGTCAAATTTATACTTTCCTTTTGCATAAAATTCATGATCTCTCCAGGTCGGAGCATATAAGATAACCTTTTTATCATGAGGAAGCTTCATCTTTTGTTTCAATTTGGTGATTGTTCCTTTGTTATTATATTTCAATAAAAAATCATTTCGTGGATATCCTGATTCGATAATGTGCTTTTTAAATCCAAAAGCACGTTTAAAGATTTCAGTAGAATAACGATTAGGTGATATTAAGTAATCCCACTTTTGCGCTTCTTTAAGAAAGTTATTAACATATGTTTCGGCATTAGTGGCTGGCATGTGAACCTCATCCATATCAGCAGCTAGTTTTTTTAATGGAGTTCCATGCCATGTTTGCACATAAATCGTCCTTTTTGGTTTGGGCAACCATAATGGTAAGCGACTATTCACTATCCAATATTTTGCGGTAGGCATGAGAAGTAACCATTTTATTGTAAAACGATGCACAGTTTTCACGTCTAGATTAGCAAATTTTGCGGCGTGTTTACGATCGACACTCCAGTACATTTTATAATTTAAATTTTTTTCTTTCATGTATTCATAAATTGCTCTTGGGTTGCAGCTAATTTGCTTGCCATGAAAACTCTCAAATATAATAATCTTTTTTTTTGGAAGAAGGCCCATAAGAAAGAAGCCTAACGTATATAATTGCTTAACAAATTTACTCCTGCGGAGCTTGATTAACTTTTCTTTCGTTCGGTGTGCTAGACGTGCTTTCGAATTAAAGTTTGACAATTGTAATGTTAAGTATTTTGCTTTCTTAGTCGGGTGAGCAAATAATGTAACCTTGCCTAGCATGGGATGCTGCATTTTCTTTTTCAATTTATACAGCCGAGCCTCTTGAATCCAGCACATTCGCTGGCTACTCAACGTTTGAATTCCCTCAGTTGTTTTTACAACTAATTCAAAATAAAATTTATACTCGGCTATCCTATGGACTTGTTTTATATAAGTAAGAGGAAGCGCACAGTTGAAGCTTATCATGGGCATGTTTGAACTTTCCCTTTCTGTGCATTGTAAAGGGAGCCTTAGCACGTCATGATTAGAAGCGTTCGTGACGATAATCTCTGTATGGACTAGCACATGATCATCATTATCTAACGGTGGATAATAGAAATATCCATTTAAATTAATCTTGTGATTGGAAATAGACACGTTAGTAAAACTGGCAAATACATTGTGATAGCTAATAACAAAAGATAAATTAGAATGTCTAGTTTTATATGGATAAAACATCTTGTCACTGTCAATAAGAATTGTGAAGGTATGTAGACTTTTATTCGTTGTTTTTATTCGTATGTTTTTTTCTTCATTATTTTTCTTCATGTAAAAGTACAAGTCCCAAATTTCTTTTTCAATTTGCAGGAGTTCTGTCGTTGGTGGCGAAATATTAACTTCAAATAGATAGAATTTTTGGTTAGAACATTGAATTGACGAGTGTAAAGGAATTTTTTTAAATCCATTTCGTTGTTTTAGTACAAAATAATATTCTTCACTAGAAGAAATTAATTTCCTGTTAATCGGAATTGTAATTTTATAACTAGAGGTCTCCCTCTTGATGGTCGCAGCCTCTTGATTAATATATTTAGTTTTTTTCACTTGGGAAATCAGGCCCCTCTCAAAATATCTTAATTAAGAATTGTATCTCCATAATTTAACAAAAGTACTCACTAATGTTTTACAAAGGTAAGTAATGGGAAAAATAGAAGAAGATAATATTCTTAATAGATAATCGATGAGGAGCACGTAAATCATGATTTCAATCATCCGTCAGCTCGTTCCAAAGTTTAATACTGAAGAGATGCTACTGAAAAGAGCTGAATATAACCAAGATGGCTATTATGTGCATTCTGTAAATCATAATAAAAGTCCGGTCGTATCTGTTGTTCTACCTGTATATAATGCGGAGAAGACGTTACATAAAACAATCGATTCAGTTATTAACCAATCGATTGGATTCGATAACATTGAATTAATTATTATTGATGATCGCTCAACAGACCAATCTCGCTCAATTATACTGTCCTATGCGCGTGCTTATCCGAACATCGTTCCAGTATTTTTTAGAGAAAATAATGGTTCACCCGCAATTCCGAGAAATGTTGGAATCAAATTAGCTAGGGGCGAATATATCAAATTCATTGACTCAGATGATTGGTTAGCACCTACTGGAATTGAAAACTTATACAATTTATTGCGAAAAACAGGGGATCAATATGCGATTGGTCGCACGATTAAGGTAGAGGACAATAAATATACAATTACTGGAGAATATAACAGTTGTGAGAATCGGGTATCGATTCATCCATGTTCCATTCCACATGTTTTCCAACACTTAGGACCAACAGCGAGAATGATGAAGACCCAATTTATTAGGGAAAATAACTATCAATTTCCAAATATGCGATTTGCAGAAGATAAGCAGTTTTTCATTGACGTCCTTACGAATTGTCCAACGATCTCGACGACGACAGATGTCATTTATTATGTTAATCGCGATAAAGATAACAAAAGTTTAGTTTCTAAGACGTCGATCTTCGAAAAAACAGACACGAACATTTCGGTTATCAAATATGTCATTAGTAAAAACTTACCTGAAAGAATTGAAAGAATGGTCTTAAACCGCTTGTATGAATTCGATTGTATAACGAGGCTTTTTAATCGACACCACTTTCTACGTTCAGAAAAAAAGGAAGAGTATTTTGAGAAGTTTGCGGAAGTGTTAAACACCACGGCACAATTGAGATATGATTTTACAGAAAACTTTTTTGAACCATGGCATAAAATTTTAGTGCATTTATTTAAGCAGCAGCGTTATGATGACATCGTCACACTTATCGAATGGAGTTTAAAAGACAAGACAAAACAGACAATAGTGAAAGACGGCTTACCATACTATCGGTTGCCTTTTGAAGATGAGTATGAATATGTCCGTTTGAAGTTATTAGCAGTTTATCATTCAGTGGAAAAGGGACCAAATGATTTTAAAATACGGTTTAATATTTATGGCGACAAAGAGCGCGAAATACAATCACTTGTCATCCGTGAACGGAATAATCATTTAAATGAATTGCAATTTCCAATTGTACAAGAAGACGACCATTTGCACACCGTATCCATACCTTATGAAACATTGAGTAGATTAAATTCTTCAAGCTATCTTGTTTATATACGATACGATCAATATCAAAAATTAATGATAAAGATGAACACGAGAAATATCATTACTTATGATAAAAAGGAGTTGGATTTCTATACGACGATTGGTGATAATTATGGGCTAAATGTAAAGTAGCATCCTTTTGGGAAAGGATGCTACTAATGTTTATTGCAAAAATATCTCTTTTACGACACGCTCACTTGCCCGTCCGTCTTCTAAATAACAGAACTTTTCATAAAATGCCTGAATGTTTTCTGAAGGTGTAAATCCATGTTCTTCAATTTTATTAATCTCTGCTATTAATTCGTCAGTTGTTTTGACGAGAGGTCCAGGTGCACGTTTCTCAAAGTCAAAATAAAACCCTCTGAGTGTATCGCGATATTCTTCAATATCATAAACAAAAAACAACATTGGGCGTTTTAAGTTGGCATAATCAAAAAACACAGAAGAATAATCAGTAATCAACATATCAGCAACAAGATACAATTCTCGAATATCTTCATGTTTTGAAAAGTCGAATACAAAGTCTTCATAGCCAGAGAGATCAAGGTTTTCGGCTACTAAATAGTGTAATCTTAAAAGGATAATGTACTGGTCACCAATTTCTTTTCTTAATTTATCAAGATCTAGTTGTAAATCGAACTTGTAACGACCTTTACCATGGAACTGATTGTCTCGCCATGTTGGTGCATACAGGATAATTTTTTTATCCTTAGAGAGCTTAAATTGGGATTTTAACCTGTTAATAGTGTTCTCATTATTATTGTTAACTATAAAATCATTACGAGGGTAACCGGATTCAATTATTTTATTATTGTAGTTAAAGGCTCGCTTGAATATTTCAGTTGAATACGTATTAGGCGATATTAAATAATCCCATTTGCTAGCCTCATACGTAAAATTTTTTTTATATCTCTGAGTATCTGTCCCAGGCATATGAACTTCTTCCATATCATTAGCCAATCGCTTCAGTGGTGTTCCATGCCAAGTTTGAATATAAATCGTATGTTTTGGCTTTGGAATCCACAATGGTAACCTACTATTAGAAATCCAGTACTTTGATCGATTCATATAATAAAGCCATTTAATAGAAAAGCGCCGAATAAATTTCACATTAAGCTCTGTTTTTTGCAAATGCTTTAGATTGCTTCGATCTACGCTCCAATACATTTGGAAATTAGGATGGTGGTTTTCTAAATACTCGAAGATCGCTCGAGGATTGTCACTATAGGCTCTTCCTAAGAAGCTCTCAAACATAATTAAGTCGTTATTTTTAGGCAATAACTTACCTAAAAGTTGAAATACTTTTTTATAAGACTTTGTTAATAGCACTTTTGTTTTTCTTTTAATTTTATTAATCACATAACCACGCCAATAGAATAGTATTTTGATAGTTACAATACTAGAATAGACTTAGCCTTTTAAAAAATCAATCTAGAAGACAGTAAAAGTACTTCCTATCTCAAGGTAATTATTGAAAACCTCAAGGTATATGTTAAATTAGTAACACTACTTTAGATAGTATAAATCAATTAAGGAGAGTCTTAATATGAATGATAAATATGATCAACAATTGACAATTGATTTATTAACTAACAATAAAGAAATGAAAATTATGAATAATTCATGGCTGGAAACTTTATTCATCTTAGGCTAACTTTTTCCACGAACTGATTCCGTAAATGCACAAAGCATTCGCGCAATAGGCAGGACGACCAGATTGTAAAAAATCCTTAAAAGCTTCACCTAGTATGCTTTCAAGAAGGTCATTAATGCAAAGGCAATATCATTTTCTTTTAGTTTAACTTCTAAATCTAATTCATAGTATAATTATTCAAACATAAGGACACCTCCGAAAATTATAGTGTGGTAACTTTAATTCTATCAAGAGGTATCCTTTTTTGTTTACTAAAATATAAAAAGACGTGGATTTACACATTTCAGTGTAAGAACCACGGCTTTTTTCTGGGTTTTGCTCCAGTCGCTAGCTTATACTTTAAAGGTATATAATTCCATATCCAAAACGGGGTTTGCTAGCATCAAATAGCTATTTTTCAGGTGTAAGTATGTCATTAATTTTTTCTTCAAAGATTGGTCCAAAACTCTTAGAATAGGTATTTGTCAAATGTCTATTATCCCGATATATTATAATATTTCCTATAATTGGCTGAAATTTTTCTTCGAAAATAAAATACTCTGTTAAATCCATTTTGTACAAAGAATCATTTTCTTCTACGAATTTTTCCCAAAAATTCCCATCTTTTTGATTTTCATCATCGTTCATTTTTTTAATCGTTTCCTCAGTACCATACTTTTCTAATGATTCCAAAACATTAAAACTATATCTTGGGTTATCACGAACAGCTAAAATGTCTATTCCATATTCATTCTTAACATATCGTAACTGTTCAACCATTCCTTTGTGTATATCTTGATTAGATGTATCAGCAGCGGTTGCTTGAGAAATAATTAAGTCGATATCTGCGTCCTTTAGGTAATTCAGAACATTCTTTACCCATACTCCCTTCAAATCATCCTCGGGATAGCTAGTTGTAAAGCGTGTACCAGAACGTGTAATATTTAACACTCGGTAATTATAATCGGCAGTTGCTTCTAAAACAGCACCCAACCAATGTTCCGAGTGAGAACTCCCTATTACAGCAACTGTAGCATCATAGTTATCTGTTTTACCGTATTCTCCAATTTTTAAATCACTATTTTTTAATCCTTGATTACTACCATCCAAATGTGCTTTTGGTAGGTCATCAAAAACCTGAGAAAAATCTGGAATAGGATCCACATCTGGTGTTTTGATTTGTGGATTAACTGCTAGTGCACCAGGATAGTCTTGAACTGTTACATTTTGTTCTACTTTTAATTCATTCAAATGATTACCAACTAGAATACATATTATTAAAATAATATTTAAACCAAACATTAGTGCTAACTTTTTAAACGATTTTATATTATTAGTTGATTTTCGAATAGGCTTTTCAATAAAGTGAGTCATAAGGAAAGATAGTACAACTGAAATAGCAATTATTAGTAGCCCTATTAAAAATCCAGGTGTTTCTGTGAAGTTATAACGATAATACTGTAATAATACCCAATGCCATAAATAAATACCAAAAGATATTCCGCCTAATTTCACCATAAGAGATGATCCTAGAAATCGTTTAACTCCGAATTTAGTGTTTTGTAAACCAGATACCACTATTAAAAATGCACATATCATCGGCCAAAGTGCAATATATCCCGGAAACATTTCAGAAACATTAAAAACAATACCTGTTAAAATCAGCCCTACTAATCCAACCCAACCTATGATAGTAGCAATTATTTTATTAACTTTAATTGAAGATAAATTTATACAAAGAATACCCCCTAATGAAAACTCCCATACACGGGTAAAGGTAATAAAGTATGCCAGGGGTTGATTAAACTTTGTTAAGTAAACTGAGTAGACTAAGGACGATATAAATAATGTTCCTAGTAATACATTCAGTAGTCTTTTTACGTTTAATCTATTATTTTTTTTTATTAGTATCAATGCAAAAGAGAATAAGATAAACCAAATAAGGTAAAATTGGCCCTGTATTGATAGAGCCCAAAAATGTTCAACTGGTGACTTCATTTGGCTAGCATCTAAATAATCTGTATTTGAAATCGCTAATTGCCAGTTTTGATAATAAAATAGGGATGCAATTACCTCTCGAATTGTTTTATCCATAATTGATGCTGGTAAAAAAAATATACTTAAAAGTAAAACTACTCCTAGTATAAAGAAAACAGAAGGGTATAATCTTTTTATTAGTTTAGATATATATGGCCAAAAACGAAACTCACCCGTCCGATTTATAGTAGATATGATTGATGTTGTAATTAAAAATCCTGAAATTACAAAAAACACGTCTACGCCACCAGATACACGATTAAACCATATATGGTAAATAGCTACAAGTATGGCTGCAACAAATCGAAGACCCTCAATTTCAGGTCTAAATTTACGTTCAACATTAATTAAAGGATGATTCATAATTCAAGTTCTCCCATACGAAGTGTTGTCTTGATTTAAATAATGCTACTTTTTTCCTATATGTTAGCTAAAAGTGATGAACTGTGATAGAAAATACCATAACAATTTTATGGAGATAAGCTATAAAAAGTCAAGAGATTAATAAGGTAGATTTCAACAAATTCGAAAAATTACTTTCTATAGCTAGGCCAAGTAAACCAAAAGCTCTACACTTAAACTTTAATGCTGAATTTAAAATTGGTAAATTATGGTTCTAACGGGACGCTATTCACTTCATTTGCAAATTTCATTGAAATTTCTATTAAACTAGCCGATACTTATAGTATACCTGTTAAATGGCTATCCGATAGTAGTTTTTAGTCAAGAACGAATGAGTGGTGAACTAATAATTTTTTCATATTAAAGGGGAAGTGATTTATGCTAAAACACAACAAAATTTTCATATTAGTTTTTATAGCTTTTTTCATTATTCAGTCGTCTTCCATGCCTGCTTTAGCAAACCCTGATAAACAAGATAAAACCATGGAGTTAGAAGCGAAGATTAAAAGTGCCGATGATACAGATGTTTTTTTATATGAGAATGACTCAGATCTAAGTCAGGTGTTGTTAACACTTAAAACAAATGACAGGGTTATCGTGCTTAATACCTCTGAGAAATTTTCATTTGTAGAATTTGCTGAAAAAGAGATGAAAGAACCCGTTTATGGTTATGTCTATAATCATGTATTGGAATATATTGAGCCAGATGTTGATGAAAATACTACCACTCAATCTAAGGCTAACGACTACAGAAATAATGATGGAAAGTCTGCTACTGACGAGTCAAAAAGGAACTTTGAGTCCGAAATATCGGAGTTTGAACAAGAAAATTTCAAACACCCTTCTGCAAGTAACAGAAAGAGTAATAGTGTTACAGTAAAAAACCAAACTCTTTTAGAAGGAGTTGCTTTGCAAGGTCCAACTTATGTCTATGAAAGCACATCGACTAACTCTAAGAAATTAAAGTCATATTCTAGTGGATCAATACTAAAGTATTATGATTCTACAAGTGATTGGTATCGTACGGGTGTATACATCAATGGTGTAAAACAGACAGGATATATTCGCAAATCAGATGTTGACACTTCT
>DKGO01000201.1 GCA_002453315.1 Caryophanales bacterium UBA6768
ATCAATAACACTTTGAGAATGACCGTGTGCAGTATCAATGACAATAACATCAACATCTGCTTCAACTAACTTTTCAATTCTCTCCATCGTGTCACCTGTCACACCAACCGCTGCTCCCACTACTAGCCGTCCATGGATATCTTTAGCTGAGTTAGGGTATTCAATTACCTTTTCAATATCTTTTATAGTAATTAACCCACGAAGTATATTGTTTTTATCTACTAATGGTAATTTTTCAATTTTATGCTTTTGTAATACTTTTTGCGCTTCATCTAATGTAGTTCCCACATCGGCCGTAATTAAATTTTCACTTGTCATTACTTTAGAAATTTCAATTGAGTAATCGTCGATAAAGCGTAAATCACGATTTGTTAAGATACCAACTAATTTTTGATCTTCAACATTATTAACAATAGGAACACCGGAAATTCTAAACTTAGCCATTAAATGTTCAGCATCATATACTTGGTGTTCTGGTGTTAGAAAAAATGGATTTGTAATCACACCACTTTCAGATCGTTTTACACGGTCTACCTGTTCCGCTTGTTCTTCTATTGACATATTTTTATGAATAACCCCAAAGCCACCTTGTCTAGCCATGGCTATGGCCATATCAGATTCTGTAACTGTATCCATTCCAGCACTAATAAATGGTGCCTTTAATTTTAAAGTCGGGGATAACTCTGTATAGATGTTTACTTCTTTTGGTAATACTTCAGATTTTGCCGGTACGAGTAAAACATCATCAAATGTTAAGCCTTCTTTGGAAAATTTATGTCCCATGATTTTTCCTCCCTTTCTTATTATCATTATATAAAATAAATAGAACTTGTCTATAACGACAAAGCTCTATTTATTTCTATGTTTACTATGGTCATTCATTTTCCTTTATATTTTCCCCATCATCATCTTCTATTTCATCTTCAATTTTTTCTTCTGCGATTTTTGCTACTGTTGCTACTTCTTCGTCATCTTGTATTCTAATTAATTTTACTCCTTGCGTATGTCTTCCAGTTATAGATATGCTTTCAACTGGAATTCTTATTAATACTCCCGCAACAGTAATTAGCATAATATCTTCATTACCCTTAACTACTTTTACGGCGACTACATGACCAGTCGATTCTGTTAAATGACAAGAATAGTATCCTTTTCCACCACGATTTGTTTTTCGATATTGATGTTCCTCTGATCGTTTTCCTATTCCTTTATTCGTAACATGTAATATATAGGAACCTTCATCAACGATATCCATTGCTACAACTTCATCATCATTTCTTAAATTAATTCCGCGTACTCCAGCAGCAGTTCTTCCCATTGATCTAACTACTTTTTCATCAAAGCGGGTAATAAAGCCATTTTTTGTTGCGATGACAATATCTTTAGAATCATCTGTTAATCTTACTGAAATTAACTCGTCATTTTCACGAAGGTTAATGGCAATTAACCCTCCCTTTCTAATTCTGGAGAATAACGGTAAATTTACACGTTTTGATAAACCTGATTTTGTTGTAAAAAATAAATAATGATTATCTAAAAATTCTTCCACTGCAATGACTGTATTGACCCATTCATCTTTTTCTATTTGTAATAAATTAATGATTGGCAAGCCTTTCGCTGTTCTTCCAAACTCAGGTATTTCATAGCCTTTTAATCGATAGACCTTCCCTTTATTCGTAAAGAACAATATCGTGTCATGTGTCGATGTCGAAATTAAATGTTCAACAAAATCATTATCATGAGTACCCATACCTTGAACACCCCGACCACCACGATGTTGCGTTCGATAGGTAGATAAAGGGAGTCGTTTAATATATCCTTGATGTGTTAAAGTAATCACTATTTCTTCTTCAGGAATTAAATCTTCATCTTCTATAAAGTCTAACCCAGCTGTCACAATTTCTGTACGTCGCTCATCACTATATTTCTCCTTAATCTCTATTAACTCCTCGCGAATGATGGCTAATACTTTTTCTTCGCTCGCTAATATTGCTTTTAATTCTTCTATTAATTGAAGTAAATGCTGATATTCATCTTCAATTTTTTCCCTTTCTAAACCTGTTAAACGTTGCAGACGCATATCCAAAATGGCTTGAGCCTGTTTTTCTGACAAATTAAATCTATCCATTAAACCCGTTCTAGCTATTTCCGTAGTTTCAGATTGACGGATTAATTTAATTACTTCATCCAAATGGTCCAAAGCAATTCGTAAACCTTCTAAAATATGAGCTCTTGCTTGGGCTTTATTCAACTCAAATTGAGTTCTTCTCCGGATAATTTCAATTTGATGTTGTAAATAATGTTGTAACGCATCTTTTAATGTTAATACTTTTGGCTGTCCATCTACTAAAGCTAAAGTATTAATACCAAAAGTTGTTTGTAATGCAGTATATTTATATAAATTATTTAACACAACATTTGCATTAACATCTCGACGAAGCTGCATAACAATTCTCATCCCGTTACGGTCGGATTCATCATTTAATTCTGTTATCCCATCAATACGTTTATCGCGTACTAATTCAGCAATTTTCTCAATTAATTTTGCTTTATTTACTTGATATGGTAATTCGGAAATAATAATGGTAGATGTACCATTATTATTTTCAATGATTTCGACAGATGCACGAATTGTAATAGAGCCTTTCCCAGTTTCATATGCTCTACGTATACCACTTTTTCCAAGGATTTTCCCTGCTGTAGGAAAATCAGGACCAAATATATAGTTTTCCATTAATTCATCTACAGTAATATGGGGATCTTCACTTAAGGCTAATACAGCATCAATCGTTTCCCCTAAATTATGTGGAGGAATATTTGTTGCCATTCCAACAGCAATTCCTGATGACCCATTTACAAGTAAATTTGGAAACCTTGCTGGAAAAACGATAGGTTCTCTCTCAGAACCATCATAATTATCTTGATAATCAATAGTATCTTTATTTATATCACGTAAAAGCTCCATCGATAATTTTGACATACGAGCCTCTGTATAACGCATCGCTGCTGCTGAATCTCCATCAACGGAGCCAAAGTTACCGTGTCCATCTACTAATAAATATCGATGGCTAAAATCTTGTGCCATCCGTACCATAGCTTCATAAACTGCTGAATCTCCATGTGGATGATATTTCCCAATGACTTCTCCGACAATTCTAGCTGATTTTTTGTATGGTTTATCTGCATGCATACCAAGGTCATTCATGGCATATAGGATCCGCCGATGAACCGGTTTTAAACCATCTCTTACATCCGGCAATGCACGCGAAACAATAACGCTCATAGCATAATCAAGAAAAGAGGTACGCATTTCTTCACTTATATTAATTTGTTTCACATTTGATTTTTCTTGTTCCACTCAGTTAACCCCCAATAGGTTTTTCTTCTCGAAATTTTTTCATTCAGTCTTTTTAAATGTCTAAATTTTTAACGTATTGTGCATTTTCCTCAATGAAATACCTTCTAGGTTCAACTTTATCTCCCATTAATATGTTAAAAATTTCATCGGCTTCTATGGCATCTTTTAATTTAACTTGCAATAACGTTCTTGATTCTGGATTCATTGTTGTATGCCATAATTGGTCTGGATTCATTTCCCCTAAACCTTTATATCGTTGGAGATTTGGTTTAGGTGATTCAGGTAATTCAGTTAATAACTGTTCCAAAGCGTCATCATTATAAACAAATTGTGATTTTTTTCCTTGTGTGACTTGATATAAAGGTGGTTGGGCAATATAAACATATCCATGTTCGATTAATGGCCTCATATAACGATAAAAGAAGGTTAATAATAAAGTTCGGATATGGGCACCGTCAACATCGGCATCCGTCATAATAATGATTTTATGATATCGTGCTTTCGTAATATCAAAATCAGTACTTATGCCAGTTCCTAACGCTGTAATCATCATTCTTACTTCATTATTAGATAAAATTCTATCTAGACGGGCTTTTTCCACGTTTAAAATTTTACCTCGTAATGGTAAAATAGCCTGAAAGTGTCGATCCCTTCCTAATTTTGCCGATCCACCAGCAGAGTCACCTTCCACAATGTATAATTCACTGATTTCTGCATCCTTTGAAGAACAATCTGCTAACTTTCCAGGCAAATTAGAAATTTCTAATGCACTTTTCCGTCGTGTTAACTCACGGGCTTTTCTAGCAGCAACACGTGCACGTGATGCCATAATTCCTTTTTCTACAATTGTTTTACCGACAGAAGGGTTTTCAAATAAAAACTTAGAAAATGCCTCACTGAAAATATTATCTGTAACAGTTCTAGCATCACTATTTCCTAGTTTTGTTTTTGTTTGTCCTTCAAATTGTGGGTCTGTATGTTTAATTGAAACAATGGCAGACATTCCTTCGCGGACATCATCACCTGTTAAGTTTTCTTCATCTTCTTTAATAATGTTACTTTTTCTTGCATAATCATTAATAACCCTAGTTAAAGCAGTACGAAATCCGGCTTCATGTGTACCGCCTTCATGTGTATGAATATTATTAGCAAAAGAATATAAGTGACTTGCAAATCCATCATTATATTGGATTGCAATTTCTACAGAAATATCATTGACTTCACCATCTGCATAAATTGGTTCATGTAAAACATCCTTTGATCGATTAATATATTCAACGTAGGAAATAATCCCACCTTCGTAATAAAAATTATCCCTTGTTATTTCCTCTGCTCGTTTATCTTCTAATGTGATAGATAACTTTTTATTAAGAAAAGCTAACTCACGTAAACGATTTTTTAAAATATCATAATCATAAGTAGTTGTTTCTGTAAAAATTTCTGGGTCAGGCCTAAAGTTAATAATTGTACCTGTCTTATCTGTTTCCCCGATTACCGCTATATTACCTTGCGTAATTCCTTGTTTAAATGATAAAAAATGAATTTTACCATCACGATGAACATATACTTTTAATTTAGTCGATAATGCATTAACGACAGAAGCCCCAACACCATGTAGACCACCTGATACTTTATAGCCACCTCCACCAAATTTACCACCTGCATGCAGGACTGTTAAAATTAATTCAACGGCTGGCTTCCCGGAATCTTCATGTATATTTGTCGGGATACCCCGTCCATTATCTTCTACTGTAATACTATTATCTGCCTCGATCGTCACTGTAATTTCATCGCAATATCCTGCTAAGGCTTCATCAATACTATTGTCTGTAATTTCCCAAACCAAATGATGTAACCCATTTTCAGCTGTTGATCCAATATACATACTAGGCCGTTTTCTTACTGCCTCTAAACCTTCTAATACTTGGATTTGTTCTGCATCATATGTTTGTTCATTAATTAATTTATTTTCTGCCAATCAATTTCACCTTCATTTCAAATTAATGTTGTTCATTTTCTATATCTAATTTTATCGCCTTTTTAAAAATATCTTCGCGGTTTTTCAATGTCCTAGGTAATAATGGACTATAAAAAATTTTATCATTTGTGACAATGATTGATTTAATATTTTTCTTATGATCAATCCATATCGTATTGTCCTTTTTGTTTTTTATAAATCTTTTATATTTAGAAGATGTATGGACAATATGATAGTCTAATACACATATAATCTCTTCATTATTTATAATTTCATTTTTTCCGATGTGGATATACATTTTTTCATCCTTTTTTTAGATCATTTTCAATTGTACCTTGATTCACTTTATACATTGTTGCTTTACTTATCGTTTCATGATCAATACCATTGACTGTTGTAGTAGATACAAAAGTTTGTACTTTCCCTTGGATCGTATTTAATAAATGGGATTGTCGATAGTCATCTAGTTCACTTAGTACATCATCTAGCAATAAAATAGGATATTGATTTTTTATATGATAAATTAAATCTATTTCCGCTAATTTTAAAGATAAAGAAGTTGTTCTCTGCTGGCCTTGTGAGCCAAATAATTTAACATCGTTTTCATTTATTTGAAAATTCAAATCATCCCGATGGGGGCCAATTAATGTAATACCCCTTTTTATTTCATTCATTCTAATATCTTGAAAAGCTTTGACATATTTTTGTTTTATCTTAACCTCATCATCTTCTTCTAATACTTTGACGGTTGATGAATAAATGATATTCAATAGTTCCTTTTGTCTACTTATTTCTCGATGTATCGGGATTGCCCATTTTTTTAATAAATTAATAAAATTAAATCGCTTTTTAATAATAATAGTGGCTTGTTCTATTAATTGTTCAGTAAATATATCAAGCATTTTTTCATCTTTACCTTTGTTGTGCTGTAAATTTTTTAATAATTGATTTCTTTGTTTTAAAATTTGCTGATATTGCGATAAATGGTGTATATATAATGGTTCTATTTGACTAATTTCCATATTCAAAAATCTTCTTCTATATTGGGGTGATCCTTTTACCAAGGATAAATCTTCCGGTGCAAACATAACGACATTCATCATACCTAAATAGTCACTGAGTTTTTTTTGTTCAAGATTATTTTTTTTAGCCTTTTTTCCGTGTTGATGGAATATGATTTCCAATGGGAATTGTTGCTGATTTTTTTGAATGATACCACTTATTTTAGCGAACGGTTTATCCCATTGAATTAATTCTTTATCATGCATTGTTCGATATGATTTTGTAAATGCCAAAACGTATATTGCTTCCAATAAATTAGTTTTTCCTTGAGCATTTTCCCCGATAATGACATTTACTTTATTAGAAAAATCTATTTGTAACTTATGATAATTCCTAAAGTCTTTTAGTTGAATTTGTTTAATATACATGAATATTCCTCATTTTAATGATCATATCGAAGAAGATTTTTTTACAATAAAAGTTTCACCAGTTTTCAATGAAATGATATCATTTTCATATAGTTTTCTACCACGTCGATAGTCTATTTCATGATTAACATATACACCTTCTAACGTAATACAATTTTTAACTTCTCCGCCAGAACTAAATAAATTAGTAAGTTTTAATAGTTGGCCAACGGTGATGAAGTGATCTTTTATAAAAATTTCTTTTATTTTCATTCGAATTTTATCCTTTTTATCATTTTGTGCATTTTTTTGTTCTTTTAACATATATTGTTTAAACTACTTATATCTATTTTACTAAAGTTTTTAATGTAATGAAAGGTTTGACCCTTTTTCTCATTAAAAACAAAAAAATAAGCCATTTAAACGCATTTTAAATAGCTTATAAAATCTAGTATTTAATTTTAGGTTTTTTAAAACGTTTTTACCGGTAAAATTAATTGCAAAATCTTATGATCATTTGGTGATTTTATAACAAATGGTTTCATCGGTCCAGAAAAGTAAATTTCAACAATATCGGTGTCCATCGTTTTTAATGACTCTAACATATATTTGGAGCTGAAAGATAATTTAATTGGATCTCCCTCAATAGAAATGGCATTTAATTGTTCATTTACATTTCCTATTTCAATTAATTTACTAGATATTCGAATGAGATTGTCTTCTGTTTCTATATCGATCACATTATTTTGTTCTTTATTCGAAAGGACGGCGGCTCTTTCGATCATATGAATAAATTCATTTACATATACCTTCATGACAGTATCACTATCTTTGGGTATTAATCGGTTTGTATCAGGAAATTGGCCATTTAAAAGTCTTGATGAAAAAAATAAATATTCTGTTGAAAAAATTACTTGGTTATTCACTAATGTTACTTTAACTTCTTCGTCTTGTTCATTTAAAATTTTATTTAACTCCTGTAAACTTCTTCCTGGCATAACAATATTTGTTTGATCTAATTGATGATCTTTTACCTCTATTGATTTCCTTGATAATCGATGACTATCAGTAGCTGTAAAAGTTAATTCATTATTTTCCAATATCATATTTACCCCGGTAAATATTGGTCTAGTTTCCATTGTTGAAACAGCAAAAACGGTTTGTCTTATCATTTTTTTAAGGTCTTTTATATTTAATGTTAAATGGTGATCATTTTGTTGTAATGATAACTTCGGATATTCATCACTATTTTGTCCATACAATGTAAAAACAGCTTTTCCCGATTTTATTACAGTTTTATAATTTTCATCAACTGTGAAATCAACGATATCTTCTGGTAATTTATTAATAATTTCCGGTAATTGTGGGACAGGCAATACGATGGATCCCGGTTTTATATCTGTAATAATATCGTCACCATTTATCTTCTGTGGAATAATTGCTTGGATAGTGATATCTGAGTTACTTCCAGTTAAAATAATTTCATTTTCATTCACATCAATTTTAATGCCGGCTAAAATAGGAATGACGGTTTTAGATGAAATAATATGTATAACATCTTGTAAACGTTTTGAGAGTTGTCTTCTTTGAATTTTAAATTGCATGAATTTCCTCCTTATAGTTATTATATTATTAAATAATAGTAATAGTAACTGTTAATTTGTGAATAACTTGATTTAATTGAGTTTACTCCTATGTTTATCATTGTGGCTAATATGTGTATACGTGTTAGTTAAAGTCTTCTTTAATTTCAGTAATAAAATTATTAATCATTGATTCAGTATTACTATCTTCTATGATTAGTTTACTTATTTTATTGTAAGCATGAATAACAGTTGTATGATCCCTACCACCAAATTCCTCGCCAATTTTAGGTAGTGAGTTATCTGTTAACTCTCGACATATGTACATTGCAATTTGTCTTGGATAAGCGATTGCTTTAGTTCGTTTTTTAGAATTCATGTCATTTAATGTGATATTATGTTTAGTTGCTATATATTTCTTTATTCCTTCTATCGTTATTTTTTTAGGTTGTTTTGCCGGAATAATACTTTTTAATGCTTCAGTTGCCAATGGAACATCAATGTCTTCATTAATTAACGATGAATAGGCTATGACACGGATTAAAGCCCCTTCAAGTTCCCTAATATTTGTATTAATTTGATTAGCAATGTAGAGCATAACATCTGTAGATAGATCCTCCAGACCTTCCGATTTAGCTTTTTTATTCAAAATGGCTATTCTCGTTTCTAAATCAGGAGGGGATATGTCTGTAATTAAGCCCCATTCAAATCTAGATCTCAATCTATCTTCTAAAGTTGGAATTTCCCTCGGTGGTCGATCGCTTGAAATGATAATTTGTTTATTTTCTTCATGCAATGCATTAAATGTATGGAAAAATTCTTCCTGTGTTTGTTCCTTACCAGCTAAAAATTGAATATCATCAACGAGTAGAATATCAACATTACGATATATATTACGAAAAGATTCCGCTTTGTTATCCATAATGGCATTAATAAATTCGTTAGTAAACTTTTCTGAGGATAAATATAATACCCTACTTTTTGGATGATGTTCTTGAACAAAATGTGCGATAGCCTGCATAAGATGAGTCTTTCCTAAACCAACTCCTCCATATATAAATAATGGGTTATATGCCTGTGCTGGTGCTTCCGCTACTGCTAAGGAAGCAGCATGAGCAAATCTATTTGTTGTACCAACAACAAAGGTATCAAAAGTGTATTTAGGATTAAGCATATTATTATTATTTATTTGTTTATTTAATTGTGTTTCTTGGATAGGGTCTTTGATTTCTTTTTGCGAATTTTTATTTTTATTGATTATTTCAACGTAAATTTCTATATTTGATCCTATTTCATCATAGATAACACCTTTCATAAAATGAATGTATCGTTTGTCTAACCAGTTTTTTATAAAAATATCCGGAACATTAATAATTAATTCATTATTGGTTAACTCCTTAGGTGTAGCCTTTTTTAGCCATGTTTCATAACTTGGTTTGCTAATTTTTTCTTGCATTTTATTTAATATAATTTCCCATAAGTCGTTTTTAGTTACCAAGTTTTTACACCTCTTTACTTCATTTATATATTTTAAATGTTGATAAGTTTATGATTGAATGATTAATTTATAAGGAGATTAATTAATCGATTTAAGTAGATATAATCATGTTTCTCTGGATAAAAGGTTAAAAAGTAATTGAATGTAATGCACATTATAAACACTTTATGAATGGATTTATTAATAACGAGGGGTAAGGATGTTAACATCTTTTCCACACTTTGTGGATAAGTGGTGAGAGTAGATAACTTATCAACAAAGATGAGTAAATAAAGAATATCAAAATTTACTATTGTTTGCAATAATTTAAATAATTATCCACAAATATTTTTGTTTGTTAATATTTTATATCCACATTTGTAGAAATTGTGGTTATTTTGTCGATAATTTGTCCAAAAATATTTTTATTCTATTTTTTATTAAATTTGCTTGTGGATTACTTTTTCTTTTTATCAATGGCTACATGTTGACTATTGCCTTTAATTTGCTTATAATAGTCAAGAATGTTTGATATAAATTGATAATTTAACTGATTGTATAATGATTTCAAATTTTATTTTCATACATTTGTTTTTTGATTAAGTAATTGAGGGGGTTTAATTAATATGAAAAGAACATTTCAACCGAATAATCGTAAAAGAAAAAAAGTTCATGGTTTTCGTTTAAGAATGAGTACTAAAAATGGACGTAAAATTTTAGCTCGCCGCAGACGAAAAGGAAGAAAGAATTTATCAGCTTAGGCCACTGGAATTTAGACAGTGGTCTTTTTTGAGTTTCACTTTTTTTAAAGTGTGCCTTATTGCCTTTTTAACAAGTTATAATTTTCTTTTACGGGTGATTGAATGAAGAAGGAATACCGTATTAAAAAAAATGATCATTTTCAACATATTATCGATACGGGTAATTCATTTGCAAATCGTGAATTTGTTATATATTATAAAGAAAACTTGGAACAATCCCATTTTAGAGTTGGTATTTCTGTGGGGAAAAAACTAGGCAATGCAGTTGTTAGAAATAAAATTAAACGTTACATTAGAGAAGTGTTTAGAAACTTAGAAGATGATATTATTCCAACAGTTGATTTAATCATTATTGCTAGGAAGCCTGCTTTGAATTTAAAGTTTAAACAATACAAAAAAAGTATCTTACATTTATTACATAAAGTTCATTTATTACGTTGAATATTTATTTGGACCTTATAGGTAAGGAGGAAGATCGTTGCGTAAAAAGTTTTTAATTCCTATTTTATTACTTATAGCAATGGTTTTGTTATCTGGTTGTATGGATATTAAAGAGCCAATTAATGCTGAAAGTACAGGTGTTTGGAACGAATATTTTGTTTATCCTATGTCAAAGGTTATTATATTTTTTGCTGATAATTTAAATGATAGTTTTGGTTTATCGATTATAATTGTTACCCTTATTGTTCGTTTAATATTGTTACCATTAAACGTGAAACAATTAAAAAGTTCAAAAGCAATGCAAGAAATTCAACCGGAAATTAAAGAATTGCAAAAGAAATATAGTTCAAAAGATGCTGCAACTCAACAAAAATTACAACAAGAAACAATGGCTCTATTTCAAAAGCATGGTGTCAATCCATTAGCTGGTTGTTTACCAATTTTTGTACAAATGCCAGTGTTAATTGCCATTTATCATGCTATAATGCGTACTGAAGCAATCCAAGGTCATACATTTTTATGGTTTGCGCTTGATTCTCCAGACTATGTGTTACCATTAATAGCTGGGGCGGCAACATTTTTGCAACAAAAATTAATGATGGCGGGAAGTGCCTCTGCCCAAAATCCACAAATGGTTGCTATGTTATATATGATGCCAATCATGATAACTGTATTTGCATTTTTCTTCCCGGCAGCTTTAGCTTTATACTGGGTAGTAGGAAATATATTTATGGTAGCTCAAACTTTGTTTATACGTAAACCAATGTTGAAAGAAACAAATGATGGGGGCGACAAAAAGTGAGAGAAGTAACTGCTAGTGGACAAACAGTTGAAGAAGCAATTCAATCTGCATTAGATCAGTTAAATATTGCTCAAGATGAAGCTATCATCGAAATTATTGATGAAGGAAAAAAAGGTTTTTTAGGTTTATTTGGCTCATCTATCTCTGTGGTGAAAGTGAAAGAAAAAAGAGATAGTATTGGAGAAACAGAAAAGTATTTAAAACAAATTATGGATTATCTCGATTTAGATGTTACAATTGAAAAAACTGTTGTAGACCAACATGTTACGTTTGATTTAGCTGGTGAAAAAATTGCTATTTTAATCGGTAAACGTGGAAAGACTTTGAATGCACTACAATATTTAGCACATTTAGTTTTAAATAAACAGAGTGATGAATTTTATGCTGTAACAGTTGATGCAGAGGGATATCGTCAACGTCGTGAAGAGGTCCTAATTGATTTAGCTCATAAAATGGCAGAAAAAGCATTATATTTGAATAGAAAAGTAATATTAGAACCAATGCCAGCATATGAAAGAAAGATAATTCATAGTACTTTACAAGAACGCGACGATGTGACTACTTATTCTGATGGAATTGAACCACATCGTGCTATTATCATTGAACCATAAAAGAACTAATGAAAGTATTTAATAAAATGATAATCCCTAATAGAGACAGATTTAATTTTTATCATCTGACTTTCTAATAGGGTTTTTTATTGTGACAAATTTTGTAACTTTATTTTACGTAATAGATATGTTAATCTTAAATGTTAGTAACGTATATTATAATTTGTTTTATTTAAATATTTCTTTAGGGGTAAAGACATGGAATTTGATACAATTGTTGCTATTTCAACTCCAATCGGCGAGGGAGCCATTTCAATTGTTCGATTAAGTGGTGCTGATTCGATAAGTATTGTCAATCAAATTTTTGATGGAAAAAATTTATTCGATGTACATTCACATACTTTTCATTATGGAAAATTAATTAATCCCGAAACAACCAATATTGCCGATGAAGTAATGGTTTCAGTGATGCGTGGTCCAAAAACTTTTACGATAGAGGATGTTGTTGAAATTAATTGTCATGGAGGTATTGTAGCAACGAACCGTATTTTACAATTAGTTTTATCTTTAGGGGCTCGTTTAGCTGAACCTGGTGAATTTACAAAACGTGCCTTTTTAAATGGAAGAATTGACTTATCACAAGCGGAAGCTGTTATGGATATTATCCAAGCAAAGTCTAATGAAGCGATGAATATAGGATTAGAACAATTAGATGGTCGTTTATCTCGACTAATAAAACAATTAAGGCAAACATTAATTGAAACAATTGCCCATGTGGAAGTTAACATAGATTATCCGGAATATGATGATATAGAAGAAATGTCACAAGTAATGATGAAGAAAAAAACCCGTGAGGTATTTGAGGAAATTAATAAATTAATCAATGTTGCTCATCAGGGAAGGGTGTATCGAGAAGGTATTAAAACTGCGATTATCGGAAGACCGAATGTGGGAAAATCTTCATTATTAAATGCTTTTTTACAAGAGGATAAAGCAATCGTTACAAATATTCCTGGTACAACTCGTGACACTCTAGAGGAGTTAGTAAAGATTCGAGATATTCCACTTATTTTATATGATACAGCTGGAATTCGAGAAACGAAAGATTTAGTTGAGAAAATTGGGGTAGAACGTTCCCAAAAAATAATGCAAGAAGTTGATTTAGTTCTGTTTATGTTAAATTTCCATGAGCCTTTATCCGAAGATGATAAAGTTATTTTTAATTCCTTAGATCAAACTAAATTTATTGTTATTATAAATAAAACTGATTTGAAGCAACATTTAAATATAGAAGAGGTAAACAAATTAGCTCGTGATAATCCGGTGATTATGACCTCAATTGTGGATGATAAAGGAATCGAAGAATTAGAGGATGCGATTCATCAATTATTTTTTAAGGGCCAAGTAAAATCAAATGAACATTATTTTATTTCTAATGTGCGTCATATTCATTTATTAGAACAGGCTAAAGGTGTATTGAGTGAAGCAATGAATGCTCTGGAGATAGGGATTCCATTAGATATAGTTCAAATAGATGTGACTAGGACTTGGGAGATTTTGGGTGAGATCATTGGTGAAACTGCTAGTGAAGGCTTAATTGATCAATTATTTTCACAATTTTGTTTAGGAAAGTAAGTTTATTGGGAGGGGTGAAGTAATGACTTTTGATGCTGGACATTATGATGTTATCGTAATTGGTGCTGGTCATGCCGGGTGTGAAGCCGCGCTAGCTGCAGCAAAAATGGGATCTAATACACTTATATTAACATTAAATTTAGATATGGTTGCTTTTATGCCTTGTAATCCATCTTTAGGTGGACCTGCCAAAGGTATTGTAATTCGTGAAATTGATGCTTTAGGTGGTGTGATGGGTAAAGTAATTGATAAGACACATATTCAAATGCGAATGTTAAATACGAGAAAAGGGCCAGCCGTACAAGCATTACGTGCCCAAGCCGACAAACCACTATATATTCAGGAAATGAAAAGGATTTTGGAAAATGAGTCAAATATTACATTAAAACAAGCAATGGTAAATGAATTAATTATTGAAAATAATGTATGTAAAGGGGTAGTCACCGAAACAGGTGCCGCATATTACAGTAAGGCGACTATTATTACGACAGGAACTTTTATGAGAGGTAAAGTTTTGTTAGGTGATATGGAATATGAAAGTGGACCTAATAATCAACGGGTTTCCGTGAAGCTATCTGAGAATCTAGAAAAATTAGGGTTTGATTTAATTCGTTACAAAACAGGTACTCCACCGAGAGTTAATAGTCATACGATTGATTATTCTAAAACTGAAATACAACCAGGTGATGAAAAACCATATAGCTTTTCATATGAAACAACTGAATTTATTGAAGACCAATTACCTTGTTGGTTAACACATACGAATGAGGAAACCCATAAAGTAATTAATGAAAATTTAACCCTTTCTGCGATGTATTCTGGAATGAAAAGAGGAACAGGTCCAAGATATTGTCCATCTATAGAGGATAAAATTGTCCGTTTTCATGATAAACCTAGACATCAAGTCTTTCTTGAGCCAGAAGGGAGAAATACAGAAGAAGTTTATGTTCAAGGATTATCAACATCTTTACCTGAGTACATTCAAACTAAAATTGTTAGATCTGTCCCTGGTCTGGAAAATGCCGAAATGATGCGACCTGGCTATGCGATAGAATATGATGCTGTCATATCTACACAATTATGGCCAACATTGGAAACAAAGCAAATAAATGGATTGTTTACTGCTGGTCAAATTAATGGTACTTCCGGTTATGAAGAGGCCGCAGCTCAGGGGATTATTGCCGGAATTAATGCCTATTTAAAAATTAACAATGAAAAACGATTTGTTTTAGATCGGTCAACAAGTTATATTGGTGTATTAATTGATGATTTAGTAACGAAAGGGACACGTGAACCATATCGTTTATTAACTTCTCGTGCGGAATACCGTTTACTATTACGCCATGATAATGCTGATATTCGATTAACGCAATATGGTTATGATTTAGGATTAATTTCAAAAGAACGTTATGAGGGATTTTTAAAGAAATCAACATTAGTAAAAATGGAAAAAGAACGTTTATTTAAGACGATTATAAAACCTAATAATACAGTGCAATTAATATTGGATGAAATCAATTCAAGTCCGCTAAAAGATGCAGTTAGGGCAATTGATTTATTAAAGCGACCTGAAGTAACTTATAGTACAATTGAGAAAATGGTACACGTGACACAAGAATTACCTGCTGAAGTGAAAGAACAAGTAGAAATACAAGTAAAATATGAAGGTTATATTAAAAAAGCAAATGATCAAGTTGAACGTATGTTAAAGATGGAAAATAAAAAGATCCCTTTAAATATTGATTACGACGATATTCATAGTTTAGCTATTGAAGCTAGGGAGAAACTTAAAAAAATTAAACCAATGTCAATTGGTCAAGCATCACGAATATCTGGTGTAAATCCAGCTGATATTTCCATATTATTAGTTTATATTGAACAAGGAAAAGTTAAACGTACTAAAACAGGATAAAAAAGGGAGCAAATTCAACCAATGAATGAAGATAAATTTATGTCAGAACTTTTATCTCATCAAGTTAACTTAATCTCATTTCAATTGCAACAATTTTCAACATATTATTACTTGTTAATCGATTGGAATAAACGACTAAATTTAACAGCCATTACTGAAAAAGATGAGGTTTATTTAAAGCACTTTTATGATTCCATTACTCCGGCTTTCTATTTAGATTTCAGTAGTCAGATGTCTGTTTGTGACATTGGCTCGGGGGCAGGGTTTCCTAGCATTCCTTTAATGATTGTTAATCCCCATATCCATGTAACCATTATTGATTCATTAAAGAAAAGAATTACCTTTTTAGAGGAACTAAAAATTCAATTAAATTTAAAGAATTTACATTTAGTTCATGGAAGGGCCGAAGATATTGGAAAAATGAAACAATATAGGGAGACTTTTGACATTGTAGTAGCAAGAGCAGTTGCAAAATTAAATGTCCTTGCTGAATATTGCTTGCCATTTTGTAAAGTGTCAGGGTATTTTATTGCTCTAAAAGGATCATTAATTAATGAGGAAGTTACCGAATCATTAAAGGCAATTAAACAATTAGGTGGTTTGATTGAACAAACGCACTCTTTAAAATTACCTATTGAACATAGCGAACGTACAATTATTAAAATAAAAAAGCAACATAATACTCCTAAAAAATATCCTAGAAAAGCTGGTACACCTGTTAAATCACCTTTATAAAAAACATTTTATCTAGCGTATAATCGGTAAACATGTTATTAACTATAAAATAAAATATATTACTCTTTCAATGGATTTTGTGATAAACTATTGTATACAGTTTAATTTTCATAGAGTCCGTTTTTTTATCTATAATTACATTGTTGAATAAATTCATCGATAAAAAATACTTTAAACTCTATCTCCAATTTTTTTAAGGGAAAATCACATTATCAGGAAGGTTTATCTTTTCTATTACATAGATTACTCGTGATCAGTCCTTCTTTTATTGAACTGTAACATTAGCTATATAGTTAATCGAATTTAGACTAGATATAAATGTTCCACGTGAAACATTTATATAAAGGAAGGTTTTAATTTTGAGACAATCTTTTAATGACTCTTTTTCAACTAACAACATAATTACGAAATCATCTATTGATAATGAGGTTATTCAATTAGATGTGGCGCAAATAGTTCCCAATCCATATCAACCACGGACTGTTTTTGATGATGATAAAATTAAGGAGCTAGCACAAACATTAAAAACACATGGGATTATACAGCCGATTGTTGTGAGAAAAGGGGATAAAAGAAATTATGAGATTGTTGCCGGTGAACGAAGATGGCGGGCGGCTAATTATTTGGGTTGGACAACAATCCCTGCCATTGTAAGAGATATGACTAATACAGAAACTGCCTCATTAGCATTGATTGAAAATATACAACGTGAAGAATTATCGGTTATTGAGGAAGCAAGGGCATACGAGCAGCTTATAAGAATCCATGCCTTAACACAGGAGGCTTTAGCACAAAGACTTGGAAAAAGCCAATCAACAATTGCGAATAGATTAAGATTACTTTCTTTACCAGATAAAATTCAAGATGAAGTAGCAAATAGAGCGATCACTGAACGGCATGCGAGAGCTTTAATGAGGCTAAAGTCAGAAAAGGAACAATTAGATTTTTTAGATAAGGTATTAAATGACCAATTAACTGTAAGAGAAACTGATGAGTTAATTAAATTCCATTTAAATGGACCAAATAAAACTAAAAAAAGTAATAAGAAAAATGTCAAAATAATTAATAAAGATATTCGTATCGTAACGAATACGATCAAAAGATCGATTTCCTTAATCAAAAGTACTGGTATTAAGGTTGATACAATGGAAGAGAACCATGAAGATTATTATGAAATAACAATTAGAGTGAAAAAATGACTAACATAGGTGGGTGTATGATGGGAAGAATAATTGCAATAACAAATCAAAAAGGTGGTGTCGGTAAAACGACAACTACAGTAAATCTAGGAGCAAGTCTTGCTCAACAAGGAAATAAAGTATTACTTATTGATATAGACCCACAAGGGAATACAACGAGTGGAGTAGGTATAAATAAAGGGGATGTTCATTCCTGTATTTATAATGTACTTGTTGATGAGGTTGAAGCTCATGAAGTGATCTTACCAACTACGGTCGATAATTTATTCATTATTCCCGCTACTATACAATTAGCTGGTGCTGAAATTGAGTTAGTTTCAACAATATCTAGAGAAATTAAATTGCAAAAAGCACTTGAATCTATTCAAGACCAATATGACTTTATTGTGATTGATTGCCCTCCTTCGTTAGGGCTATTAACAATAAATGCATTAACAGCAGCAAATAGTGTGCTCATACCAGTACAGTGTGAATATTATGCATTGGAAGGGCTAAGTCAATTATTAAATACAATTCGAATTGTACAAAAACAACTGAATAAAAATTTAATGATTGAAGGCGTTTTACTTACCATGTTTGATGCAAGAACTAATTTAGGTATTCAAGTGATCGAAGAAGTAAAAATGTATTTTCAAGAAAAAGTATATAAATCAATCATTCCAAGAAATGTACGTTTAGGTGAAGCACCAAGTTATGGGAAGCCTATAACGATTTATGATTCAAAATCTAAAGGTGCTGAAGTTTATATGGAATTAGCAAAGGAAGTGATGGGTGTTGGCGAAGCAGCGGCTAGGTAAAGGGTTAAGTGCCTTACTACCGAATGATGACGATTCGGTGCAGAAAATTCCGATCAATAATTGTCGTCCTAATCCATATCAGCCTAGAAAGCAATTCGACGCAGATGCAATTGAAGAATTAAAAATTTCAATTGAAGAGTACGGGATTGTACAACCGTTAATTTTAAGAAAAAGTATTAAAGGTTATGAGATTGTTGCGGGGGAAAGAAGATTTCGGGCTGCTAAAGAAGCCGGATTAAAAGAAGTTCCTGCCATTATAAAAGATCTTGATGATGATCAAATGATGGAAATTGCCCTACTGGAAAACTTACAAAGAGAAGATTTAACGATCATTGAAGAGGCAATTGCATATAAAAGTTTAATAGAAGAGTTAACATTGACGCAAGAAGAATTGTCAAATAAACTTGGTAAAAGTAGATCCCATATTGCTAATACGATGAGATTATTGTCCCTACCGAATGAAATTGTAGACCAGATTAACATTGGTGAATTATCCATGGGGCATGGCCGTGCATTATTAGGCTTAAAGGATTCTGAAGATGTTTCACTCCTAGTAGATAAAATTGTGAAAGATCAACTGAATGTTCGACAAGTAGAAAAAATGGTCTCAGATCTTAATAAAAGGCCAAAAAAACAGAAAACTAGAGGAAACACAAATAACTTATATTTTAAAGAATACGAGGATACTTTGAGAAATATATTAGGAACAAAGGTATCCATCCAAAAAGGCAAAAATAAAGGTAAAATTGAAATAGAGTTTTATAATGATGATGAATTAGGTCAATTAATTAAAATGCTACAAAAATTATAAGATTATTTAATTAAACTGACTGTAGTTTATCGTCAGTTTTTTTATTTAAAATTGTTTCACATGGAACATTTTCTATTAGAATTATGCAATTGAACCTAAACTAATCATTTAATTTAAAATTAAAATAGACTAGAGTGAAGTAACGATGATCTTATTTGGAACTATTGTTAATGCAATTTGTATATTCATAGGGAGTTTTATTGGACTATTATTTGTTAATATAAAAGAGCGGTATAAAGAAACAGTCATGAAGGGAATATCATTAACAGTTATCCTGATTGGATTGCAGCTAGCATTGAAGGCAGAATCAATTATTATTGTATTATTAAGTATGTTAAGTGGAGCATTAATTGGAGAGGGACTAAAATTAGAAAATAAGATGAATGCACTTGGAAATTGGTTGGAAAAGAATATTTCAAAGAATAAAGAAAGTAATGTAAGTGAAGGATTTTTAACTGCAACACTGTTGTTCGTCATAGGGGCCATGTCAATCATTGGGGCTTTAGATAGCGGAATTTCTGGTAACCATGATATATTATTGACAAAAGCAATTATTGATGGGTTTGCTGCATTTGTACTTACGACAACTTTAGGATTTGGCGTTGTTTTCTCTATTATTCCCGTTGTTTTATACCAAGGGGGTATTACGATATTTGCCTCTTACATTATTCAATTTATACCCGAGGGTACATTAGATGAAATTATTTTATTCGTGTCAGCAGTGGGGGGACTACTAATTGTTGGATTAGGTTTGAATTTATTGAATATAACAAAAATCAGGGTGATTAATTTATTACCGTCGATATTCACTGTAATTGTCATTGTTTTAGTTATGCAATTGATAAAATAAAAAAACTGTACAATCCTCAAAAATTAGTGTGAGTTAGTATTTGACATCGAAACATTTGCATGTTTTGATAAATAATAATCGGTCATTTGTATAATTTGGGCAGTTTTTTGCGCCATACTATATACGAGAGATAAACGGGTACTTTGTAAAGTAGAATATTCCATAAAGCCGGCAATATTTACAATACTTGTAATAAACAAATCACCAACTAAAGGAAGATCTTTTTTTACAGCTTTACCTGGGGCAATAGAACCGATACCATATACAAGATTACCAATTGATTCATTTTGACCTAGAGACGCATCAATAGCGATGATTAATGTGTCTGGATTTAAATTGTAAATAGAATGGATTTTTTCTTGCAAATTTAATGCATGCACAGGATGACTTAATGTCCCATGGACGTCAAAAACCTGTAATCTTCTTTGGGTTAATAATGTTCCAGTAAGTGGCCCGTAGCTATCCCCTGTTGACCGATCTGTTCCAATACATAATACGGCAAACTTTTTACGGGTGTTTTGTAAGTGAGAAACAAGAAATTTACTCACATACATCGTACAAAATGGCTTATTGTAACTAATTGAATATTTATCTTGTTGCGAGGAATTTCCCATACCATTTACCTCCACTAATGAACAGTTGACATAGTATACGTGGAATTAAATGAAATATACATTTTCTTTTAGAAGTAATTTATCAACAGATAGACAAAATAAATGCTATTATCAATATAAACTATTAAATTAAATTCATGGAAGATATTTAGGAGTGTATAAGATGCTGAAAGAAACTTTTAATACGTGGTTAAATTATTTAATAGGTCCAGAGTTTTGGTTGACAATATCACAGGCATTATTGAAAATCACCTTAATTATTGTGTTGGCATGGATAGTCATTAAAATAGGAAAGAAAATCATTAACCACATATTTATTAAAAAATTTCATTCATCATTGAACCTTCCAGAAAAAAGAGAAGAAACAATAAGAATTCTATTACAAAGCATACTAAAGTATGTTGTTAGTTTTGTAGCTATTGTCATGATATTAGAATCAGTTAATATTAGAATAAGTGCTCTGTTAGCTGGGGCAGGTATTGCTGGATTAGCTATAGGGTTTGGGGCACAAAGTTTAGTAAAAGACATTATATCAGGATTTTTTATTATTTTTGAAAAGCAATTTTCCGTTGACGATTATGTGTTAGTTGCCGATGTCGAAGGAACTGTTGAAGAAATTGGCTTAAGAACGACTAAGGTAAAAAGTTGGACCGGAGAATTAAATGTTATTCCGAACGGGAATATCACCCAAGTAATCAACTATTCTGTTCATAATGGATTATCCATTGTTGATGTTCATATACCATATGAAACAAATATAGAAACTGTTGAAAAGAAAATTAATCATATACTAATTGGGTTGCCATTAAAATATGAATTTTTTATTGATACACCAGTTATTCATGGGGTGCAAAATCTAGAATACTCAGTATATGTTATTCGAATAATTGCCAATACAAAACCGGTATATCAGTGGGCTGGTGAAAGGGCTATTAGAAAAGAAATTCAGGATCAATTGTATAAAGAAGGCATTCACATTCCGTTACAAAAATTTGTTGTTTATTCTAAAGATAAATTTAAAAATGTGACAAAAGATACTTTGTAAAGGAGTTTAGAAGTTGGTAAACAAAAATTATGATTTACATGATGTTGTGGAATTAAAGAAGCCACACCCTTGTGGAGAGAACAAATGGCAAATCATCAGAATGGGAGCAGACGTTCGAGTGAAATGTTTAGGATGTCAAAGAAGTGTTTTAATACCTAGAAATCAATTTACAAAAAAAGTTAAAAAGGTATTAAATACTAATCATTAAGAGGTAATTAGTATTATAATTTAAAAGTCTATTAGGAAAATTGTTAATTTTAAACGGAATATATGTATCAAAATTGAATTTTGGTCATTTGTATAAATATTAAAACGCTATATAATAAGAAGAAGTTCATATGGACTACCTTAAGGAGAGAATAAAAGACATGTCATTAACAGCAGGAATTGTTGGTTTACCAAACGTTGGTAAATCAACATTATTTAACGCCATTACGAAAGCGGGGGCAGAATCTGCGAATTATCCTTTTTGTACGATTGACCCTAATGTTGGTATTGTGGAAGTGCCAGATGAAAGGTTGAATCGTTTAACTGAAGTAGTCAAACCTAAGAAAACTATCCCAACAGCATTTGAGTTTACTGATATTGCCGGTATTGTTAAAGGAGCGAATAAAGGTGAAGGATTGGGGAATCAATTTTTATCCCATATCAGACAAGTAGATGCCATTTGCCAGGTCGTTCGTTGCTTTGAGGACGAAAATATTACCCATGTTTCAGGTCAAATAGATCCAATTGATGATATTGAAACGGTAAATCTGGAGTTGATATTAGCTGATTTGGAAACTGTTTCACGCAGATATGAGAGAACGGAAAAACTCGCTAGGCAAAAAGATAAAGAAGCAGTTCAGGAATATCAAGTAATGAGGAAATTAAAGGAAAATTTGGAAGCAGAAACCCCAGTCCGTGCTTTAACTTTTTCCAAAGAGGAACAGGTCGTTGTAAACCAACTTCATTTATTAACCGCAAAACCAGTGTTATATGTTGCTAATGTAAGTGAAGAATCCATATCAGATGGGTCTGAACAGCCATATGTACAAAAAGTTGCGGCATTTGCAAAAGAGGAAAATGCAGAAGTAATCATCGTTAGCGCAAAAATAGAGGAAGAAATTGCACAGTTGGACCAAGAGGAAAAGAAGGAATTTTTAAATGAACTAGGAATTGAACAATCTGGATTGGATCAGCTAATTAAGGCGTCTTATCATTTATTAGGATTTGCAACTTATTTTACCGCTGGTGAGAAGGAAGTACGGGCATGGACTTTTAAAAAAGGGATGAAAGCACCACAAGCAGCGGGTATCATCCATACAGACTTTGAACGGGGATTCATTCGGGCTGAAGTTGTCTCATATACAGATTTAATGGTTGCTGGTTCAATGGTAAAAGCGAGAGAGAATGGTAAAGTACGGTTGGAAGGAAAAGAATATGAAGTACAAGATGGTGACGTCATTCACTTTAGATTTAATGTATAATGTAAATGAAAGAGGGATTTCATAAAAAGTTGTTATTTAACTTAGTTTTTGCTATAATTTTCTTCTGTGGGTAATTGAAATTGATTACTCCTTGCCCTTTTTTAAAAAGGGCCGCATAGACCAAAAGGAGGTGTACAGAATGAGAAATTATGAGCTTATGTATATCATCCGTCCAAACATTGAGGAAGAAGAACAAAAGAGTGTTATTGAAACATTTAATAACACACTTACGAACAATGGGGCGGAGATTGAAAAAGTTGATGAATTAGGTTCAAAAAGACTTGCATATGAAATCAATGATTTTCGTGACGGTTATTATGTTGTCGTTTATTTCAAAGGTGATGAAAATTCTGTAAATGAATTTGAACGCCAGGCAAAATTTTCAGATGATATTATCCGGCATATAGTCGTCCGATTAGACGAGAAATAATGGGGAGAGATGCTGTATGTTGAATAGAGTTGTGATTGTTGGAAGACTTACAAGAGATCCCGATTTACGTTATACATCAACTGGAGTGGCAGTTGCCAATTTTACCGTTGCTGCAAATCGTCCATTTAAAAATCAACAAGGTGAACAAGAGGCAGATTTTATTAATTGTGTGACATGGCGAAAACAAGCAGAAAATTTAACACAATACATGAAAAAAGGTAATTTAATTGGTGTGGATGGTAGGATTCAAACTAGGTCATATGAGAATCAAGAAGGTAAAATGGTATATGTAACTGAGGTGTTAGCTGAGAGTATTCAATTTTTAGAATCTCGAGGTTCCTCTCAACAGCGGAGTAGTGAACAAAGTCCGCCAAATTACCAAAATCAACAACAGACACAACAACAGCAGCCACCACAAGTACAAGCTCAACAAGGACAACAAATAAATGAATCTTCAGATAGTATAAAAGAACATAGCAAACAAATCGATGTATCTGATGATGATTTGCCGTTTTAAAATCTTGATTTTTTGATAGGGATAGGAGTGTTAAGCAAATGAGACGTGGTCGACCAAGACGTCGTAAAGTATGTTATTTTACAGCAAATGGAATAACATATATTGACTATAAAGATGTAGATTTATTAAGAAGATTTGTATCAGAAAGAGGAAAAATCCTTCCTCGCCGTGTTACAGGAACATCTGCAAAATATCAACGTAAATTAACTGTCGCAATTAAACGTGCTCGATCTATGGCATTATTGCCATTTGTATCGGAGTAAACGGAATCAATTTTATAAAAAAATGTGTAGTTGGTGTATGGAATCAACTACATATAAAACAGAAAAGATTCAGGTGCCAAAGGAGTCCTTTTACGAAAGTAACATGACAAATAGACTGCTAACTAATTAGGGATACAAATCAAACATGACTTGTATCCCTAATTTTAATTGATATAATGATTTTCCCTATTATCTTATGTTGGCTCTCATTAGATCTTAAAGATGGCAATTTCCTTTTGGAGTTCGTCAGCTAATTGTGCTAGTTTCTCCGCACTATGAGACACTTCATCCATGGAACTAGATGTTTCTTGACTAGATGCGGTTGTTTGCTCTACACCGGCTGCAGCTTGCTCAGAAACTGCGGCTATTTCACTGATTAATTCATTTACCTCATTACTACCACTAGCAATATCCTTAAGTTGATTGGCAATTTCTTGAACACTATCTACCATTGTTGTGATAGATTGATCAATTGTTTCAAAGCTTTCCCCAGTTTTGTCTATTTGTTCAATTCCTTCTTTTACCTCTTGATATCCATTACTAAGTGAATGAACAACGTCATCAGTTTCAGTTTGTATTGTATCTACAATAGTCGTAATTCCTTGGACAGAACTTGTTACTTGCTCGGCTAACTTTCGTACCTCATCAGCAACAACGGCGAAGCCTTGGCCATGTTCACCTGCACGTGCTGCTTCAATGGCGGCATTTAATGCTAATAGATTCGTTTGATCGGCGATATCTTTAACAACTTCAACTAATGTTGAAATCTCCGCTGATTTTTCCTCAAGTCCTTGAACTTGTTTTACTGCATCTGAAACAATTTTGTCTATCCTTTTCATTTGTTCTACAGATTGACCCATTAATTGTGAACCACTTGTTGTCAACGATAGCACATCTTTTGAAGAAGTAGCTATTTCTAGACCTTTTTGTTGGGAATGATTCACACTATCTACAAACTCACCCATTTTTTCAGATAAATGTTGGGCACTGTCGGATTGTCTTTCTGAACCAGAAGCTAATTCTTCCATTGTGATAACCATTTGTTCACTGCCTAGTTTTACTTCCCTAGCTGAAGTATTTAAGGCATCACTGTTTTCATTAACTAATTTGGAAGCATCTGCCACTTTTGAAATAACCTGTTGCATATTATTTTTTAATGTGTTCGAAGCCTCTGTCAACAAACCAATCTCATCTTTCCCGACATAATCAACAGCATCAACGATTAAATTACCTTTGGACATTTCTTGAGTAACGTGAACTACTTTATGTAAATGTTTATAGACCATTCTAGAAATTAAAAACATAATGATAACACCAACAAATACACTTATGATATTTGCTATAATGAGGATCAGTCGACTATTGTCCATACTTTCATTGGCATTTACTACTGAATTTTGTTGTTGCAAATCGCCGGCTTCAATTAATTCCTCAATAATAATGACTGAAGTCGCTTTCCTGGTACTGATTCGACTTTTGATCATATTAGGATCGCCTTGGTTGTCAATAATGTCATTTAGTTCATTTAAAAAAATATCATCAATTTCTGCAATGTTTTTCTTAATCTGATTAAATTGCTTAACCTCTTCCTCACTAGTTAGCTGATTTTCAATCCTATTTAATAAAAGGGTGCTTTTCTCTTGACCTTCTTCATATTTCTCAATATATAACGGCAGTAATGAATCTATGTAATTAAAGATGATAACATCCTTTTGTTCAAGCAATAAAGCAATATCAGCCAAATCCGCTGACAACTGACTCGTTTCCCGGACTTTGTTCACATCAGATTTTACTTCAGTCAGTTGTAGGAAAACAACGATTGTTGCTCCAAAAAAAAGCACGATTGATAACATAAATGCTAATAAAAACTTACTACCAATTTTAATATGTCTCATTTTAGAAAAGTTAATAATTTTAGTAAAAAAAGAAGACTTTTCTTCTTTTGCCATTTGCCAGGCCCCCCGTTATGTTTATGAAATTTGTGTATTGGAATATTAAAAATAGAGTATTTGATACTATACTAGTGTAATAATTCTGAAAATATAGTGTAAACAATTTCGCAAAAAATGGTTGTTTTACAAATGACAGGGTAAGTTAGAGTTTTTAGAAAAAGAAAACTAAAATTAAATGGCATCAGCTAGTCGAAAATGACGGCAAAAGGAATTTAAAACTAAGACTATTTTATCACAATTTGCCACATTCAAGAAATATATGCACATTTTTATGATGATTTACCTTTAAAATGTTTTCGCCTTGGGTAAATCAGTACAATTTTTAGTAAAATGAAATTAATGAATATAAAACTAGCAACTAGAAATAAATAATGAACAGAAAACTTAAATGATAAGATAGTGAACAATAAAATGGGAATGGTTGTCGAATAAGTGACCATTTTCCACAAAATTGCAAATCGCAGTTTCCTTTTCATTGATCTCGCAATTAACATCCATCCATAAGCTAGACCACTAATCACAGAAAATACTATGATATTCAATATAAGATAATAAAATATAAAAAAATAAATAAAGAAAAAGAATACATTCATTTGTGACCCAAATGTATCCCTATGGATAATTTGATCGACAAATGAAGGAGTGGATGCAAAAATTAGTAATATAAATAGGTAAATAACAGCTATATCCATACCTATTCGATTTAAATAAAATACGGATGTTTTTTTAGGCAACTTGATACTATGGATAAATGACTGGATTAATTGAACCATAAAATTCCCTTTCCTAACAAAATATCAAAGTAATTTTTTAAATAGCATTAATCTATAGTATAGCATTATTTATATTTCTATTTATGAATTAAACATTAAAAGGAACTAAAAAATAAGCGAATTAAATGATTCTAATATGAGATATGTGTAGAAAAGAAATAAAAATGATATGATGAATGATAA
>DKGO01000206.1 GCA_002453315.1 Caryophanales bacterium UBA6768
TGCATTACTAGACTCTATAATTTCAATATTTACATGTGGATTATCCTTCATATAATTCTCAACTACTTCTCTGGGGACATCCTTATGTCCAGGTGCAGCAAAAACAAACAATGTTAAATCAATTTCTTCTTTTTCACTTGATCCTGAACCACCACATGCCGCGAGGACAACTACCGTTACTAACAACAAAAAGGTGAATACTCGAAAATTTTTCTTCATGAACTTTCCCCCTATATACCTTTTATTTAATTGGCGCTCCTAAAAACGCTAACATTTCTCCCGTGCCTACAGCCTGATTTCCAAACAATGGATATCCAATGACTACCGCTTCTTCTGAACTTCTGAATTCTTGTACTAAATCACCGAAAGGATTTCTAATTTCTATAAAAACTTCATCTTTTTGAACCATTTCCCCTGGGTCCTTCATAAAATGAACAATTCCCCCTCTGTCTGCAAAGAACTCCAGCCATTTTAATGGAGAAGGGATTGATGGCAAGTTAGGATGTGATTCAATAGACCCATCTATCATTCCCAAAGTACGCATGACATTCAAAGTCCCTCTTACGCCAACTTTGACAGACTCCTTATCAATTCGTCTCCATACCCTTAACTCTACAGTAATTCCGTATATTCCTTTTCTCTCAGCAGCCGATATCATCGTTCCAGAACGGTGATCCATATTCGTTTCTCTCAACTCAATACTTGGTAAACCAAATGCCTTTGCCAACTTTTGGGATGTTTCCCACGACTCATCAGTAATTCCACCTTTAACCGCTGAATGAAGAATAGTCGGGTCACACATACAATGGAAATCGACTATATAATCTGACTTCAGTACAGCATGATCGAAAATATCCCTAGCTATTGATTCGGATAACCACCTATTTTTTTGTCCGGGAAACGAACGATTTAGATTCATCCCATCTTCTGGTGTCGTCCAACTAGATTCACGATAAGCAAACGGGTTACAAATTGGTAACGCAATAATTGTCCCCTTTAACTCGTCAGGACTTACAATTTCTCTGCAAATCTTTCTTATTACTTCTGTACCAGTAATTTCGGGACCGTGAATCGTCGATGTAAGCAATAATGTAGGACCTTCTGTTTTTCCCTGAACTATTATTACTGGGATGTTTACGGGTGAACTATCCGACAACTCTGCAACTTTTAATTGACCAAATACTGTTTTCCCTTTTTCTGCTACCGCGGTTCCAACTTTTAATTCCTCCATTGCTTAATTACCTCCATTTTTCCTTAAAACTATTGTTTTATCCTTATACCAAGAAATTTTCACTTTGTCATTTAAGTTTAGTCTTTTTCCACTATACCCATTCATAATTCGGGAGCTAATTTCTTGTGCTGAATCGTGTCCGGTTATACTTACTCTATATTCGGTATAAGACCCTTGGTAAATAATCTCTTCTACTGTTCCATTAAATACGTTGTCCGCATTTGACCCATTTTCATCTAATAAAGTATGTTCTAAACGAATACTAACATCAACTGTCTCACCAACTTTCACTTCTTTTCTTGAAACACCTGTTATTTCAACACCAGTGGCAGTACGAACTTTAGCTACGTCTCCATTTACGTATGTTACTTTGCCTTGAAGCAAATTTGTGTCTCCTATAAAATTTGCGACGAAACTATTTTCAGGAACTTCATAAATTTCTTTCGGAGAGCTCACTTGCATAATTTCACCCTGATTCATGATTGCTATTTTATCCGACATTGTTAGTGCCTCACTTTGATCATGAGTTACATATATAAATGTTGTACCAACTGTCTCTTGTATCCTTTTAAGTTCGACTTGCATTTGAAGTCTTAACTGTAAATCAAGTGCCCCAAGTGGCTCATCTAACAAAAGTACATCCGGTTCATTTACTAATGCTCTTGCAATAGCCACACGCTGTTGTTGCCCACCACTCAATTCATCGATTCTTCTATTACCGTAATCACTCAATTGAATTAATTCTAAAGCATCGGATATTTCCTTAGTTATTTCATCTTTTTTTAGTTTTTTTATTTTTAAACCGAATCCTATATTTTCTGAAACAGTAAGATGCGGAAAGAGAGCAAGTCTTTGAAATACCATGTTTGTTGGACGACGGTTTGCCGCTATATGATTCATTAACTTTCCTTTTATAAAAATTTCACCCTTATCCGGTTGTACAAAACCAGCTAGCGCTCTTAGTGTTGTAGATTTTCCGCAGCCACTAGGTCCTAACAAGGAAAAAAACTGACCTTTTTCAACTTGGAATGAAACATTTTTTACAGCAACCATATTATTGAACTTCTTAACAATATTTTCAACGCTTACATCGTATTTCGAATCATGATATATTGTACTGGCTTTATTCATTTTTAAAAATTTCACCTCTTTTCTTTCTTATTGAGAAAATAAGATTAGACGATTATTTGACAGTTAATAAATAGTATTCTGACTGGATAGGTTATTCCTTTTCGGACAAATCCGTTAAGGTCACATGGAGTTGATTCAAATACTTCTTATGAGAATCAGCGATGACTAAAAAAAAATTAGTCCAACTTCATGATCTAGGAAAACCTAGGGCTAAAATTATCAAAAAATACGCTTCCTATTCCTACACCTTCTACATTTGGTAATTGGGTTCTCTCGTCAGTAGAATCATTCTGGCCATTTGAAGAAAAGGACAATCAAAACCCGAACAGAAGGAGATATTGGAGTTTTGTAAAGAAAACCAAAGACTAGAAATGGAAAATGACATTTTAAAGGTAGCTATGAACCTTAACAATATTCAAAAATAACCCTGTATAAGCAGTGTGCAAGTCCTACAACCTCCAAAAAGAATCTATGGTCAAAGAAAAACAAAAATAGAACTTGAAAAACTCGAATGGATAGTATCACGCTCTAAATGCTTTTCGGTTTAAACGATCCTTTAGTGAAAAGAGCCCTTACTAAGATAATTCCGCCTCTGAGAGAAGCAATGTTTAAAACAATCGAGGCAAAATTTATCAACGAAACCCACTTTCCTAATCAACAAGTACTTGACCTTGAACTTTTAATTATGTTAATTGGTTTAACAATGTTCGGAAAAATAGATCACTTATTTATTTAACAACCTACTAAATACAAATTGAAATGCCTTTAAAAATTTCTCCAGTCTAGTGTTGATACTCCAGACCATTTATTCGAACGCCTAAATTATTTGTTATTTCATTAGTTTTTACTAAATATATCTAATTAGACTTTTCTCCAATCTCTCTTAGCGCTACATCAAATTTATTTCCTAAATCCTTTATCTGCTCATCACTGTGTGACATTGAAATCGCATGGTGATGTAATGGATTTCCAGATACAACAACGCCTTGGGAAATTAGACTATTGATAAATATATTATAATTTTTCGCATTTGTTGTTGCAGCCGAACGATAATCATATATTTCCTCTTTTGTAAAATATGGATGGAAGTGACCTGCCTTACCTGCTAAAAATGCATCTACACCATATTTTTTAGCACTTTCATCAAACGACTTCTGTAATTGAACTGTATGTTTATTCAATTGTTCAATTACATTTTCAGTTTTAAGAATTTGCAATGTAGCCTCAGCAGCCGCGAGGGAGATAGCGTGCCCATTATATGTTCCATTAAAATTAGTTGAACCACCTCCACCAAATTCCTTCATAATTTCTGGCTTTCCAGCGAGCACCGCTAACGGAAATCCATTACTTATTGCTTTTCCTAGCATGATTAAATCTGGCTTCACATCATAAAAGCTTTGTGCACCACCAAGAGATAATCTAAATCCAGTAAGCAATTCATCAAATATTAAGATAATTCCGTGTTTATCTGTTACTTTCCTAAGTGATTCTAGGTATTCTCTCGTTGGTGGAACATAACCTATATCTATTAATGCTGGCTCTAAAATTACTGCAGCCAATTCGTCTTTATTTTCTTCTATTATTCTAACTGAGTTCTGTATATCGTTAAATGGAATGACAACAGTGTTATCGACTGCATTTCGTAATAAGCCTTTTGTTCCAGGGACTGATTTCGGTGAATCTATCTCCCCTACCTTACTTAAATCTGGCCATATACTTACACTAACTGCATCGCTCCATCCGTGATATGAACCTTCGACTTTCGCTATTTTCTCTTTGCCCGTAATAGCACGGGAAACCCTTAAGGTGTGTAAAGATGCTTCAGTTCCTGTATTCGTAAATCTAAGTCTGATCCCACCACCCATAAAATCACATATTTGCTCTGCCACTTTTACAGATAATTCTGTTTCAAAACCTAAAGTTATGCCATTCTTTAGAGCCTTCTGAACATTTTCAGAAACTTTTTCATTACCGTGCCCTAAAATAATTGAACCAAAACCCATGACACAATCTAAATATTCATTACCATCTACATCCCATACTTGAGCACCTTTTGCTTTTTCATAATACAAAGGATGCGGGGAACGAATTCTTGCATTCGAGTGCACTCCAGAAGGAACTACTTTGGCTGCTCTTGTGTAAAGATCCTGTGACTTTGTAAAATTCATGTTTTCCTACCTTTCATTTTTTTGACATAAAATCGATTACTCTGTAACAGATCAACTGCATATCCACAATATAATTTGTATATTTAAATGATTGCATTGCGATAATTTATAGAAGTTTTCACTTTATCACATTTTTTTGAATACGCCATCATTCAATCAATCACAAAGCATATATGCAATATTACAACTATTAAGAAGTTTTAGATCTGCTTAAAATAATCACAGAAAATTTAAGTATTACTTTAATTATAATTAAAATTACACTGTTGTCAAATTATTTTAATTTTTTTTAAGTGGTACTAAAGTGGACAGCTATTTTTAAAATTAATATTGTATGGCATTTATTTTAAATACCCAGGATTTAGGTATTCACTATTCCCACATGAAAAATTAAAAATTACCACATGAAATAATAGACCATCAATTAATATCCCTGAAAATTGAACTTTCATTAACAAATGTTTTAACTTAAGCAGGAGAAAGAAGTTTTAAAAAAGTCTATGGCCATATTCTCCAAAAAATAGATGACGCTAAAATCATTGACTTTAAAGACCATTATCCAGTATAAATATTATGCAAAACTCTAGATATGCTAACGTATTATCAATCGTTAAATAAAACATTGTCAATTTGTAATTGGTAACCTATAAATTCCCATTTCCACAACAGATTTAGTGATTAATGCATTAAACATTGCTTCTCTTATACAAAGACCGGGAAAAGAACTTGTTTTCCATTCTAATCTTGGCACTCAATACACCATTGAAGATTTAATTGACATATGTCAACCTTTACATCTTGCTTTAATTGTTTAATCTTTAACGCCAGATTATCTTTGATTATTTTTTCTTCCTTACAATAATTTAAAAATGCCGTATTCGTAGTAACCGCGTATTAATCTTTCCTGCCGGGGTTCCCTCGCTCTTAACATTCGCTAAAATATTTCTTTATTAATTTCGTTGTTATATCCTCAACATTAGTTACATCGTGTTTTAAACAGTAATCAATAACGTTTCCTGTTATTTGCCTATGGTTGCTAGCTTCCGATGAATTGTTTAATTCTCTTTCTACGATGTAATCTTGAATTGTAAATCGTAATAACAAAAAAATCCTTCTCCCATTATTCCGTTAAGAATAACGAGAAGAAGGACTTCTCAATAGACCTAATTTACGATATATACTCTTCTTAAAATTCACCGCTTTTACTTACATCATTCCTGGCATTCCGCCCATGCCACCCATACCGCCCATATCAGGCATTCCGCCACCGGCGCTTTCTTCTGGCTTGTTAGCGACAACAGCCTCGGTTGTTAAGAACATTGAAGCTACTGATGCTGCATGTTGTAAAGCGGAACGAGTAACCTTTGTTGGATCGACGATTCCAGCATCGACCATGTTGACCCACTCACCTTTTGCTGCGTCAAAACCAATACCAACTGCTTCGCCTTTGAGACGTTCAACGACAATTGAACCTTCTAGTCCAGCATTTTCAGCAATTTGACGTACTGGTTCTTCTAATGCACGAAGGACAATATTTGCTCCTGTTGCCTCATCTTCTTCTAAATCTAAGTCTCTTACTTGGTTGTACACATTAATTAATGCTGTACCTCCACCAGATACGATACCTTCTTCTACAGCTGCACGTGTAGAGTTCAGGGCATCTTCCATACGAAGTTTGCGTTCCTTTAATTCAGTTTCTGTGGCAGCCCCGACTTTAACAACAGCAACTCCACCAGCTAATTTAGCAAGACGTTCTTGTAGTTTCTCTGTATCAAATTCTGACGTAGATTCTTCCGCTTCATTACGAATTTGATTTACTCTTGCAGCAATAGCATCAGGACTTCCAGCACCTTCCACAATTGTTGTGTTCTCCTTAGAAACAACTACTTTCGCTGCACGACCTAATTGGGTAATTTCAGTAGTTTTAAGATCTAATGCTAAATCTTCTGTGATCACTTCTCCACCAGTTAAAATAGCAATATCTTCGAGCATTGCTTTACGACGGTCACCAAATCCAGGTGCTTTGACAGCAACAGCATTAAATGTACCACGTAATTTGTTCAAGACTAATGTTGCAAGAGCTTCCCCTTCCACATCTTCGGCAATAATTAGGATTGGCTTCCCTTCTTGAACAACTGCTTCAAGTACTGGCAACACTTCTTGAATGTTGGAAATTTTCTTATCAGTAATTAAAATGTATGGATCTTCTAATACTGCTTCCATTTTATCTTGGTCAGTGACCATATATGGTGAAGCATAACCACGATCGAATTCCATTCCTTCAACTACTTCTAATTCTGTTGCAAAACCTTTTGATTCCTCGATCGTAATGACGCCATCATTACCAACACGTTCCATTGCTTCGGCAATAAGTTGTCCTACTTCTTCATCTCCTGATGAAATAGCAGCAACTTGTGCAATAGATTCTTTATCACCAATCGCTTTTGAGTTAGCTTTTAGGCCTTCAATAGCAGTTTGAACGGCTTTTTCAATCCCACGACGAATGCCTACAGGATTTGCCCCAGCAGTGACGTTTTTTAATCCTTCGCGAATCATTGCTTGTGCTAAAACTGTTGCAGTTGTTGTTCCGTCACCAGCAACGTCGTTCGTTTTTGATGCTACTTCGGAAACAAGTTGAGCACCCATATTTTCAAAAGCATCTTCTAATTCAATTTCCTTGGCAATCGTAACCCCATCATTTGTAATCAGAGGTGAACCGAATTGTTTGTCCAAGACAACGTTACGTCCTTTTGGTCCTAATGTTACTTTTACAGCATTCGCTAATGTATCGACACCGTTAAGTAACGATTTACGTGCCTCTTCGTTAAATTTAATTTCTTTCGCCATACTTTAATGTACCTCCTTAAGGATATAAAAACTTTTTTTAAAAAATTCATTATTTATATTGTTTTTGCATTATTGTACAACCGCTAAAATATCACTTTCACGCAAAATTAAATATTCTTTCTCTTGATATTTTACCTCTGTACCTGCAAATTTAGAAAAAATAACGTGGTCATGTTCTTTCACTTCTAATGCTACTTTCTTTCCATCAACAATCGAACCAGAACCAACCGCAATTACTTTTCCTTCTTGTGGTTTCTCCTTCGCAGAATCTGGTAAAACGATACCACTTGCTGTTTTCTCCTCCTGCTCCACAAGTTTAATGACGACACGATCTCCTAATGGCTTAATCATGTACTAATACCTCCCTATTCTCCATCAATATTTTTCTTTATTAGCACTCTTTCGTTATGAGTGCTAATGCCAATTATTATGATAAATAATTACGGAAGAAATTGCAAGAAATTGCTCCTTAAAAAAATAAATAACCTGATAACAATGGATGATAATCTATCCCACCACTATGTTTCAGGTTATCTTTTGATTAATCATACAGTTAAAAAACTTCATGCCAAACCGACTTTTTATCTAACATTTTTTTCGCTAGCTCCTGTGCACCTTCCAAACTATGACTAGCTGCCCAGCCACATTGGACTTCATTACAAGCAGGAACTTCTTTGGCATTTAACACATCTTGTAAAGTCTTTTCTACTAAATTCGTGATGTCATCATAATCATCATGATTAATGACAGACAAATAAAATCCCGTTTGGCATCCCATCGGGCTAATATCGACAATTTTATCGGAATGATTTCGGCTAAACTCTGCCATCATATGTTCTAAGGAGTGAATGGATGGCATGTCCATATGTTCTTTATTTGGTTGGGTGAAACGAAGGTCGTATTTATAAATTTCATCGCCATTTTTCCCGGAACTCGTTCCTGCTAATCGGATAAATGGAGCCTTCACTTTTGTATGGTCTAAATTAAAGCTTTCCACATTCATCTTTTTACTCACGCTTATTACTCCTTTCAACCCTAAAAATAATCAGGATTAAATCCTTTATCTTCATTATATAGTTCATTCATCATAATATCCAACGAAGCATTTTTCAAAAATAAAAATGTTCTACCTTAATTCAACAGAAATTACCGTGTACCAAAAAAATTATAAATAAAATTTTTCAAAACTTACATATAGTTGGTAGTATGGTATGATAATATTATTGCCGGAATTAAAAGGAGTTTTCACATGCTTCCCAAACGTTATTGGTTTGTTTTACTCACCTATATATTGGTACAATTATCAACCTTAATTTTTGCCCCGTTAATACATATCATGTTTAAAATCGATATTATTGAGGCATCTATTTATTGGTATATCATTAGTTTTACTATTGGTGCAATCATCATCGTTATGTTCATGCGTCGGGATTTTCAATTGGAAAAAAAGAGTAGCCAAAGTTCCCTGAATCGAATTTTATTATGGATGTTTATCGGTTTTTGGATGGCTTTATTCGCTCAAGTGATTGCTTCATTAGTTGAGATTTCCATATTTAAAATTGAACTTGGATCTGAAAACACAGATATCATCGTTGAATTAGCGAGAATGAACACTCTATTTATTATTATCCCAGCTGTCGTTGGCCCTATTTTAGAGGAACTGGTATTTCGTAAAGTTATTTTTGCCTCCCTTCATAAAAAAATAAACTTTTTCTGGGCTGCATTAATATCGTCTGTTATTTTTGCTATTCTCCATTTTGATTTTTCTCATCTTCTCGTATATATTACGATGGGATTTGTTTTTGCCTTTTTATATGTGAAAACAAAGCGGATTATTGTCCCGATGTTTGTCCATATGGCGTTAAATTCATATGCTGTCATTGGTCAATTATTGTTTGACCCGGAGGAAATTGAGCGACTACGTCAGCAATTGTCATTTATTTTATTTGGTCATTAATATTTTAGGTGGTGGCTTATTGTAATGTTAGGTATTACTTATATTATTGTTGGTGTGTTATTTTTTATGGCGGCAATTTATCATGAACAAAATTTTGATAATGACATGTTACCTATTATATTTATTATCATCGCCTCTATTGATATTGGTATTGGAATCCGACATTTGTTTAGAAAGTTTTTTAAACAGGATAAAGATGAAAAGTGAATTTTTAACATACAAAAAAGCATGCTTTATGACAATAAAAGTAATTTGCATGCTTTTTTTATTATTGTAGGCCTATGATAAATATTCACTTTCATGACTTTGGACACAAGTGCGGCATCCGTTGGCCGTATGCTTTCTCTTTACAGCCCCCTTTTTAAAAGCTCTTACGGGTTCCGGTATAATCATGTCTCGTTATATCTCTATGAACTTCATGGGTTTTCTCTAAAATTAGCTGGTAATTATACTCGGCTGCTTTCTTCATTTTATACAGAATAAATAAAGTAAATCCAACTTGAATAGCAGCACCAATGATTGATAAAATAGACAGGTTCATTTGTTCTATTAACATCGCTACTATTGTCAACCCTATTTGAACCATTAGTAACATAGGAGATTTTAACATCACTAAAGCTGCAATCGTCAACAATGCTATGATAAAAATATATGGAAAATGCGTAATATATTCCCCGTAAATTGGAGTAATGGCTGTCATTATATACATTGTCAATCCCACCCTTATAATTAATTTTCATCTATATTATCGCTTGTTTCATTGAGACATGAATTGATGTACATCAACTTTTACGATAATTTCTCATGTAAAATAAAAAAACGCCCGAAAAAGGTGTAGAATGCAAACCTATAGAAAATACTTTTCTTCCCTTCACCTTGCTATTTTATAGGTATTTTTACCAGCATTTTTTGCGTCATATAATGCCATGTCAGCTTTTTTAATCATCGTTAAAGGTGTATCGTTTTTGTCAGATGTTATGGCTATCCCAATACTAGTCGTTACTTTCAATATATGATGATTGATTTTCCAAGAAGAATTAATTCTATTCCTAATCTTTTTAACTAACTCATAAATAGAGCTTGATTCCATTATATCTGGTAATACGGCAACAAATTCATCCCCACCAAACCTTGCAACAATACCATTCATTCCAATACATTGCTTGATTCTTTTACTAAATTCAAGTATGACATCATCGCCTACATCGTGGCCATACTGATCATTAATTTGTTTAAAGTTATCAATATCGAAGATAATGACCGTCACTTTTGTTTTTTTCTCTTTTAATTCTTGCAACGTTTGCTGTAAATATTGTTGAAAATACCGTCTATTTGGAACTCCCGTATGTGAATCATGGTTAGCATAATGTTGCAATTCCTTTTCATATGCCATTTGTATACTAATATCACGAGTAACAACAACAATATGTTTTAATTGGTTTTGGTGATCAAATACTGGGGTTCCATGTGATTCTGACCATTTTAATTCATCAGCACTATTATACTGACGAAATCTCACCGTAAATTTATCACCATTTCTTAACGCTTCATTAAAAATTTCATCGACATGGGACCAATCTTGTTCATACACTTTATACAAATAATGTTTGCCTTGATATTCCTCATGATCGTGGCCTAAAACAGTATTATATGAAGGAGATGTGTAAATAATAATGCCTCTTCGGTCAATCAATGTAATAAGGTCCTGAATATTTTCAGCAAGTAATTGAAAATGATAGTCACTATCTTCAAATTTTCGCTCGTTAAGTATTTCTTCTGTTATATCCAAGCTAACGGATGCGATATAAGTACAATTTTTTCCTTGATCAAAAAATGGGGTAATCCTCGTTTTCGAATATTTGATGTCGCCCCTTTTGAGCATGTAACGATCTTGAAATATTAGACTTCTCTTTTCCTTGATCACCATACGAAATCGTTTTGTTATTTTTTTTGCAATATCCTTTTCTAAAAAGTCTTCCACCGGTTGATAAAGCGCATCCTTTTTTAATCCTGTTTGGTCAATCATTGACTGATTGATAAACGCGTATCGGAATTGGCGGTTTTTTTCAACTTTTACGACAAATACCATATCCATCACAGTGTCCATTAATATTTTATCAAATGGGATTCCTATTTTACTTTCCATATCGATTCTTCCTTCTCTATGTATTGATAAAATGATTTGATATGGCAATGTTTCACATGAATATGTTCATCATTTGCCTAATATAGTAAAAAAACTTAAATTGATATTCTGATTTTATGATAATTATTTCATAATATATAGGACATTTAACCTAGTATGATTGATTTTATCCCATTTTTATCAATATTTCAACCTATTTTTTCACTTTTATCACGATTTAATTATTGAAATTCTCTTTTTCCCTAAATAATCACTTTATTATCGTGTCCTATTATTTAAAAATGACTTTTATAGTGGATAATGTTTTAAAAAATAGACGAATGACTGGATTTCAACGGATAAATCGATATGATGAATCCGAACATGTTCTGGAATTGTTAAACGTGCCGGGGTAAAGTTAATTAATCCTTTCACACCATATTCCACTAATTTATTCGCCATGTCCTGTGCTTCAGATGCGGGAATGGTTAAAATGACAACATCAATACCAGCAATTTTCTTTTGTAAGTGATCGATATGATAAATAGGCACTCCACCTATTTTAGTCCCTGATTTGTTCTGTGAACGATCAAATGCCATGACAATTTTAGTATTATTGCTTCTAATAAAATTATAATTTAATAGGGCAGTTCCTAAATTGCCCACACCGATTAATGCTACTTCTGTAATCTCGTCTTGTTCTAACGTTTGCTTAAAAAATGCCAGCAAATAATCCACATTATACCCATAGCCTTTTTTTCCTAAGGCTCCAAAATAGGAAAAATCTCTCCGAATTGTAGCGGGATCCACTTTTACGGCATTACTTAATTCTTTTGAGGAAACTCGCTTTTTCCCTTCATTATGTAAATGGGTTAGAAATCGATAATATAATGGCAAACGCCGGGCCGATGCTTGTGGTATTTTATTTTCCAATGGATACAATCCTTTCCTTTTATGATTCTTTCTGCTGATGAAAATCCCCTGATTTCCCACCAGTTTTAGACATTAGGTAAGTTTCACCGATAATGATTCCTTTATCAATTGCCTTGCACATATCATAAATTGTTAGGCATGTCGCTGATGAGGCGGTTAATGCTTCCATTTCTACCCCAGTTGATCCTTTCGTTTTTACTGTTGTCGTAACATGCAAAATATATTTTTCACTATTTTTTTCCCAATCAAAATGGATATCGACTCCACTTAACGATAACGGATGGCACATAGGAATCCATTCTGAGGTTTTTTTTGCTGCCATAATGCCTGCCACCTGTGCGACAGCTAATACATCGCCTTTTTCCATTGCGTTAGAAGTTATTTTTTTATAAATTGCTTCATTTACTATCACACTTGATTTAGCTACAGCTGTTCTACTAGTAATATCCTTATTCGTTATATCTACCATTTTCGCTCTACCTTGTTTGTTAAAGTGTGTAAAATCATCCATTTGTTATCCACCCCTTTGTTCTTTCGCCTTTTATTTTACCATAATTTATTAAAGATGAACGAACTTCTTTATCTATTTGCTAGATGGTAATGAAATAGGTACAATCATTATGAACGGAGTGAATGAGATGATTTATATGCAATTAAAAAATATTTGTAAGTCTTTTTCCGGTGTGAATTTGTTCCAAAATATAGATGTTGAAATTAAACATGATGATCGAATTGCCATTGTTGGTAGAAATGGAGTTGGAAAATCAACTTTATTAAAAATCATGACTGGGGAAATACACTATGATGAGGGAGAAGTTTTTCAAGCAAAAAATATATCAATTGGTTATTTGGCACAAACAAAGGCTTTGTCTGGTGAAGAAACAATATGGGATGCTTTGAATTCCGTTTTTTCCCATCTAAATGAAGAGAAAATTGCCTTGGAAAAATTAGCGCAAGAGATTGAAATCAACGCTCAACAAGGGGTTGTCGATGAGTGGTTAATTTCCTCTTTTGGGAAGAGGCAAGAGGATTTTGAGAATCGTGGTGGGTATCGCTATGAAAGTGATATAAGAGGGGTACTGGGAGGATTAGGCTTTAAAGAAAATGAATTTTCTCGTAATGTAAAAGAACTAAGTGGTGGACAAAAAACACGACTTGCATTGGGAAAACTACTGTTACAACGTCCTAATATTTTGATTTTGGACGAACCTACAAATCACTTAGATATTGAAACAATGACATGGTTGGAAACTTATTTGAAAAATTACGAAGGTGCCCTCGTTATCGTCTCACACGATCGTTATTTTTTAGATAAATTAGCGACGACTGTTTATGAGATAAGCCATACTCAAGGGAAAAAATATGGTGGATCTTATTCCCATTATTTGCATGAAAAAGCAGCAAATTATCAACAGGAGTTGAAACTATTTACGAAGCAACAACAAGAAATAAAGCGGATGGAAGATTTTATTCAACGGAATATTGCTAGGGCTTCAACAACGAAACGAGCCCAAAGCAGACGAAAACAATTAGAGAAAATCGAACGATTTGAAAGGCCAATGGGTGATGAGGCGAGCGCCTCATTTTCATTTCAAATTTCTAAAACGAGTGGTAACGACGTAGTAGCCGTGAAAAATCTTTCTGTCACCTTTCCAGAAAAAAATCATGCATTATTTTCGAACATTTCATTTAATGTATATAAAGGCGACCGAATCGCATTAGTCGGGAAAAATGGTATTGGTAAAACGACGTTATTAAAGGCAATTTTACAGAGGCAAAGCGGAATTACTATTGGCACAAATGTGGACATTGGTTACTATGATCAGGAACAACATTACTTGGATGAAAATAGCAGTATTTTAGAAGAGGTGTGGAATCAGTTTCCTAACGAAAATGAACAAACCATCCGAACAATCTTAGGCAACTTTTTATTTTCTGGGGATGATGTGCTGAAAAAAATACACACATTAAGTGGCGGTGAAAAAGCACGAATAGCTTTAGCGAAACTAATGATTTTAAAATCTAATTTTTTATTGTTAGATGAGCCAACAAACCACTTAGATATTGTTAGTAAAGAAATTCTTGAGGCGGCATTAATTGACTATCCGGGAACTATTTTATTTATTTCCCATGACCGTTATTTTATCAACAAAATTGCTGATAAGGTCATTGAGTTACATGGAGATGGGCTGACGGAATATTTAGGGGATTTTGATTATTATATTGATAAAAAAACCGAACAATCCGAAAGGGAAAAATTAGAAGTAAGTAAAGGCGTCACTATTGATAATATCAACACTGAGGCCACCGACCATCAACTGTCATTTGCTGAACAGAAAATACGTGATCGGGAGTTAAGAAAAAGAGAACGAAATATTAAACAAATCGAAGATGAGATTGAATGGTTAGAAGCCGAGCTTTCCCATTGTGAAAATGCCTTAAATAATGAAGCAATTATGAAAGACTATAAGAAAATCACTGAACTAACCGAGGAAATGGAAAACGTGAAAAACTCCTTAGATATTTTGTTTGAAAAATGGGAAGCCCTCCATGAATGATATTCAACTTCATGGAGGGAATTTTTTAATATTTATTGCAATAACTTTTTTAGACACATCTACTAATCACGCTTTTATTTAAACAAGAAATCCTGTTGTCGAGAATATTCAATAGAAATCCTATAGACAAGTGCATATCCAATAATGGTCGATAATATTGTACTACCACCGTAACTAATAAAAAGCAACGGAATACCTGTAATTGGCATAATGCCGATTGTCATGCCGATATTTTGAAATGTATGAATAAGGACTAAACTCATAAAACCAAAACATATATAGGATCCGAATGGGCTAAAGGGGTATACTTTCATCCCTAATGTAACGAGCCTGTATAATAATAAGAAAAACAGGAAGATAACTACTGCGCCACCTATAAAGCCAAAACTTTCACCAATAATTGAAAATATAAAGTCTGTATGGGCCTCAGGAAGACTTACCTCAGCATGATTCATTCCTTTTCCTACTAATTGACCAGAACCAACCGTCAATAAGGACAAATCAATATGGTAGCGATCATTTGGATCTTGTTGTGTTGGATCAAACCAAGTTAATATTCTGTTAATTTGATATGGTTTAATACCTAATACTTCTTTTGATACATCGGGAAAATTGATGACCAACAGTAAAGTGAGGGCTATAGCCGTTATTCCCCCTAAAATTAACGTAGCTAAAATTTTCCAATCGACACCTGATAAAATAATTAATACCCCAGCAATAAATAAAAATACTAATGAACTTCCTAAGTCTGGTTGCTGAAGAATAAAGGCTACTGGAATAATAGTAATGATAATTATTTTTAATATGAGCCATAAATCGCTCCATACCGTGGATGTTTCGAATTTTCCTTTATGCTTCACAATTAACGCTGCCAGAAAAATAATCAGAGTAATTTTAGTAAATTCTGATGGTTGAATCGAGACAAATGGTATTTTATTATTGAACCAGCTTTTTGCATTGTTCACTGGCTCAGCAATTGATTCAGGACTGAAATGTAAGGCAATGACAAAAAATGCTCCTAATATATAAATATAAATGCTTGTTTTATACAATTGCTCCAAATCAATAAACTGTATTGCGGCTAAAAAGGAAATAGCTATACCATAAAATAAAATTTGTTTTAACACAAAATTTTGCCCAGGATATTGCCCGAGTTGTTGGGCATTATAGATTGCTAAAATACTAATGCACATGAAAAATATAAGTATTATGATTAAATCTAATTGGATATAATGGGATTGATTTTTTGCCATTTGTTTCATCACCAAAATTCATTTATTTGCTTTCAAAGGATAGTTGTTAAACACAATCCCTAAACATTTATTATAACGTTTTTTCATAACATTCGCTATGACCCTACGTATCAAAGAGCTAGTTGTATAGTTATCCACAAAGTTATCCACACATTAATAACGTGAAGGATGTTTCAAAAGATTTACCTGATTAAAATTACACTAATGTCAATGAGGGATTGGCATTTAAATCCATCGATGAAAATTGTTGCTTTTCGTATTTAATACTTGCTGCAGCAGCAATCATTGCGGCATTATCTGTACAAAGTTCGATAGGTGGTATAAATACAGGGATATTCGTTAATTCAAAGCGTTTATTTAAGGAGACACGCAGTCCTTTATTTGCTGCTACACCACCAGCAACAATTAACTGTTTTACTTGGTACCTTTTCGCTGCCTCATAAGTTTTTTCAGTTAAAACCTCGATGACACTTGCTTGAAAACTAGCGGCAACAGTTGAAATATCAACCTTTTCACCCCGTTGTCTGGAGTTATGCACATAGTTATTCACAGCCGACTTTAATCCACTGAAACTAAAATGAAACGAACCTTCTTCTAACCATGCACGGGGAAAATCAATTGTTGCTTTGCCTTTTTGGGCCAATTGATCGATATGGGGTCCTCCAGGATAGGGGAGCTCAATCATACGCGCTACTTTATCATATGCTTCTCCAGCGGCATCGTCTAAAGTTTCACCAATCAGTTCATAATGATCATCATCTTGCATTACTATTAGTTCTGTATGCCCACCAGATACAACCAATGCTAATAGAGGAAATTCAAATTCTTGTTCTATCCGATTTGCGAAAATATGGCCGGCAATATGATTGACAGCAATAAGCGGTTTATTTTTTGTAAAAGCGAGCGCTTTTGCCGCAGTTACTCCAATTAGTAAAGCACCTACTAATCCCGGTCCTTCAGTAACGGCTATTGCATCAATATCCCCCCAGGTAACTTTTGCTTGTTCCATTGCTGTTTCTAGGATAATCGTAATTTGTTCAACATGCTTTCGCGAGGCTACTTCGGGCACAACCCCACCAAATACCTGATGAATATCAATTTGAGATGCGACTGCATTTGATAAAATTTCTCTCCCATTTTTTACGATTGCCACAGCCGTTTCATCACAGCTTGTTTCAATTCCCAAAATGATATGGTCATGTTTCATTGTAAATTCACCCACATTACTAGTGCATCCTCTCCATTATCTGGATAATAGTTTTTTCTAATCCCCCCGTGAACAAGGCCAAATTTCCGATACAAATTTTGTGCTGCCACATTAGATACCCGGACTTCTAATGATAATCGATTAGCCCCTTGTTGAAGGATGTATTGTAATGCAAAACCAAACAATTTTTCCCCTATTTTATAACCACGATATTGCGGCAAAATAGCGATATTTGTTACCTGTGCATCATCTAAAACAAGCCACAAGCCAATATAGCCAACTATTTCCCCCTCAATTTCAACGACAAAATAATGGGCATAATCATTGTGTTTCATTTCATGTTCATACGTTTCTTCCGTCCATGGACTTGTAAATGAAGCCTTTTCTACTTGGTAAACAGCAGGTACATCCTCTATATACATTTTTCTAATTTTAGCTTCAGCCACGGTGTTCCCCATCCTTTATTTTTCAAGCTTCATCTCAGCCTCTGTTTTCCGAATATAATTAGGTATGACAGTATGAACATTTTTTCTATTATTTTGATGATGTTCATGTAAAACTAGCAAGTTTTCCGCGATTGTTTTTTTATTTTTAACAGGAAGAAAAACAGCCTTATCTCCTAATTGATTTGAAATAATGGCCTCATATGTTGATAAATGAGGACTTACGAAACAAATTTTCCCTTCAATCAATTCAAGTTTATCTAACCATTCATTTACGTGCATGTGACAATCAGCTATTTTATTAGTAAGTTGTTGATCTTCATTTACATATAACCCAGTATAAACAGCATCTCTTCTTGCATCAAAAAAAGAACAGATCACTTTTTCTTGTTCTTGACCCAAAGCAGATAAAGAAGTTGCTTTTAAGCTAGACGTGGAGTAAATTGGAATATCGAGTGCCCAGGCCATTGTCTTTGCTGTTGTTACACCAATTCTTGTGCCTGTATATGAGCCTGGTCCATGGCCAATGATGATTTCATCTAATTCGTCCGGGTCTACACTGGCCCGTTCCATTACTTTAACAATTGTTGGCATTAAATGACTGGCATGATCATTTTTAGTTACGATGGCCATCTTTTCACTTACTTTATTAGCTTGCGATAACGCAACGGACAATGTTTCTGTTGCAGTATCTATAGCAAGTACATTCATTTTATATTACCTCTCACACATTTTATGTTCAATATATTCTTTAATTTTGACCATAATATTCTCATAATATTTTCCAATTGGTTGAAAAGCCAATTCTCTTTTATTCAACTCGATCATGGTGATCACGATGTTTAATCTCTTATTAGGGAGAAAATCTTCAATAAATTGGGCCCATTCAATGATTGCAATCCCATCCCCACCAATTAATTCTTCAAAACCGATGTCTTCAGCCTCGTTTTCCAATCGATAGGCGTCGATATGATATAACGGTAATGTTCCTTTGTATTGCTTCATCATGGTAAATGTAGGACTTGTCACATTTCGAGTAATTGCTAAGCCTTTGGCAAAGCCTTTCGTAAATGTAGTTTTGCCTACTCCCAAATCGCCCTCTAGGGTCACGATGTCACCCTTTTTTAATTGTGTAGCGATAAAGGAGGCAATTTCCTTCGTTTCCTTCTCAGACTTAGACATGTACGTATACAGTTTCGACACACCACCTATGTAACAATTAATTTATCTCAAATGTGTAAATCCTTGCTTGTTTAAAATCATCGGACGATGTTGCCTGCTCTGATAAAGTAGTACCTTTCCGGCTTTATTTTCCTTAACAAATCCTACTTTCTTTATTGGGGTATTTGTTTTTTCAGCAATTTCAACCACTTTAGACCAATATTCCTTAGAAACAGTACCGATTAATTCATAATCCTCTCCACCGAAATATACCCATTTAAAACTTTGCTTGATTGAAAATTGTTTTAATGCATCGTTAGTGGGAATACTTTGTTCAAACAAATGAATGGAAACTTTAGAAGCTTCAGCAATTTCCGCTGCTTCATTAGCAATTCCATCACTTATATCATTAAGGGCCATTCTCGGAATAAGGGATAAGGCCCTGGAAAAGTTGACTCTTGGTGTCGGCTCTTGAAGCTGTTTTATAAAATAGTCCCCTTTATCCAAATGGCGTAAATTTTTATTTTGGGGCAAATATAATCCGGCCTGTGAATTACCTAAGGTTCCTGTAACAAATACGATGTCATTATCTTTAGCAAGATGACGATAACGCGCTCTTTCGTTTTTTACATGACCAATAATCGTAATTGATAACGTGAACCGTTCTCCCGAGACCGTATCTCCACCAATTAGATCGATACTGTATTTTTGTGCTAGCGACTTCATTCCGGAAAAAATGTCAGCTATCTCACTTGATGTCCAAGAATTTGGAATGACAATCGCGACTAAATAATAAGAAGGTGTTGCTCCCATGGCGGCTATATCACTGAGATTTGCAGTTAGTGCTTTATAGCCAATTTGCCAAGGAGACAACGTCTCCCGTGTGAAATGTATATTTTCAACAAACAGATCCACCGCGGTTACAACACTATCATTTGGTTGGTCAAATACGGCTGCATCATCGCCTATACCTTTTTGAATGTTTGACTGATGATAGGTATTTTGTTTAATTTTATTTATCAATTGAAATTCATCCATCACCATCAACCTTCAATAACAGTTATCAAAGTTATTTTCTCACCTTTTACATGCCAATTCAATGAATAAATTTTCCCATCGGAAATTAAAATTATTCTTTTATCATTATTACCATTTTATCATATGTTTACAAAAAAACTCCTTAAGCACACATAGAATGAATGTAACTTAAGGAATATAGTATTTGGATTTGATATTATTTTACCACCGTTTAATATATTTTACTTCGACGAAAGAATTACCCTCTTCTATTTTCACATTAGCCATAAAACTTGGTCCATCTATAATCATGGCAGATATTTGTTGACCTACACCGTCAGGATCAAGACCGTCAATGAAAATTTCCAAATCATTATCTAGAACATATTCCCGATAAATATCTAATAATTCAGTTTGCCGGTCGCCTCCCACCTCATACATTACTGACATGGCTTTTTGGCTATCATCTTCTATCTCGAAAACATTGATGATTTGAGCATCTTCCGGAAAATAAATGTCTTCGGGGAAATCTTCAGGAAGTTGACCACCTAATGAGAATCCAGTAATTTCAGCATTATCTTCTCTATCTGTGAACTCTTCACTATTTCCGTCTGACGAATTAAAGGAAATACCATCCGTGGAAATCTCTAACACATTATTACCGATGGGAATAGATACACAACCCGTCAACATAATTATTAAAAACACCATCAAGACGCTTACTTTTACATCGGACATCATATTGCCTCTTTTCAGTATTAAATTTTGATCATACTTAGTTGACTTTAAATCCAAATTTTCACATTAATGATCATTTAATTTGGTCGTTTAGAAATTTAATTCTTTTGAGAAAATTTTCATTTTAAAAATAGGGGCTTCCTTAACTGAAAAGCCCCATTTTACCTATTCCTCTTCACTATGAATGGTATAGCTTAATAAAACTTCAATTCCCTCATCGGACCTGGCAACCATCAAACTAATCGTTTCTATTTCATCCCTTGATGCACTAAATTGACCACCATCTCCATAATTTGACTCACTAACAGCATCATATCCGGCACCTTCCGCATAATCTACATACATTTTTAAGTACTTCGAAACATCGTCATCGCCTTCAACAATATAGGCGACATTCATTCCATGTGAACCATCTACTTTGGTACTAACCCCTCCTGTGATTGTTGCATCACCCGGAATTGGAATATCCTTCGGAAAGTCCTCTGGGATTTCTTGACCAGATTTTTGACTATATTCCATTTCATTTCCATCTTTATCAGTACCTGTCATAGAAAAACTACCTTCATCTTCATCTACATTTATTTTAGTAGTTTCTCCCTCTTTATTTTTCACTTCAAAACCGTCTTTAGATAGTTTGATAGAATTTCCATTACCAATAGGTATAGAAATACACCCAGCTAACATGACAACTAACAGTGTCATTACAATACCCAACGAAATTTTCTTCATTTATAATTCGACCCCTTATTTTAAAATTCAAAAATATTAAGGTATGCTATTTTTTGGAATTTTAAAATATATTTAAATTATAAGTGAAGTTATGTAATTAATCAATGAAGAATTATCACTTTTATATATGTTTAAAATTATTTATCCATATGTGAAAACAAA
>DKGO01000020.1 GCA_002453315.1 Caryophanales bacterium UBA6768
TAATAGCTTCATGAAACTCCATTTCCGATTCTTTGTATAAGGCACTATGTACAGTTTCTCTAAGCGTCTTTTGAAAAACATTAATGCTTGGGACCCAGAGCTTAAGACATGATAATTCAACATGTTTATATTGAGGTAGACTTAACAAATTATTCATATCAATTTGATCTATAATATCATTCTCTACCTGAATATATCCCTCAAATAACTTTTTTATTTTCTTCTTCTCACCGGGCTTCAAATCCATTGATAGCCCTAATATATACCTATTTGGATTTAACTTCCCTATTTTTGGTAACTCATTGTTTTTCAAATGATTTAACAAGCGATTTAAATCTGGTTTATGACGTTTAACTTGAACAATAATTTTGTGTTTTTCGTCCTGATATAATCCATCAATCCCATAATCCCTTCCCTCTTTAAATGTTTCCAGAATAATTCCCTCTTTAACTTGTACTAAATCACAAACTAATAGTTCAAATTCTCGCCATTCTAATAATCCATGAAAATTGTAGTTTCTCAAAAAAACTCCTCCTTCCTTTGTATTCATAACACATTCCTGTTAGATACCGAATTAAGCATTTCGGTTTTAATTAACTTATTGAGTATTCTAATTATTCTAATCATACCTATAACCTAATATTTAATCAAAATTGTTTGGGATATCTAAAAAAAAGTTAAAGTGATAAGCCCTATTAATGAATGAGTAAAGGGAAAGACTAACTATATAAAGTCAAGTGAAAAAACAAATTAAATTAATAAGAAATATATGAAATTAAGACATACCAAATAATCATCAAAAAACCTTGTTTTTTTCACTTACTGTCGAATTTCGTAAGGTTCATTTTTAATTAATATCGCATGAATGATGTAACAGAGTTTTCGAGACACAGCACCAACAGATGTTAGATGATGCTTTCCTTCAAAGCGTTTCTTGTCATAGAAGGCCTTCAGAACAGGATCACTACGAGAAGCAACTAAGGTAGCTTGAAACAAAGCCTTTCTGAGTTAAGGGAAAAGATAATTAGGCAATGACCAATTAACTGTCCAAGTGATTGTTCCATATAGCTGGACTGTTAGGGAAGGAGGATGGAGGGAAATGAGAACGGTTTTTCTCTAATAAGAGGCTTTGAATCAATGTTTTAACATGATTTTTATAATATATCTTTGCTAATTAAAAGTAAGTTTTAAAGGAAATAACTTGGAAACTCTATTGTAAGAAATAAATGATGTAATAAACGATTATTTCAGATAAGAAATAACGAAAAAAAACGGGGTAGGGATTGGTGGAAGAAACTATTTTTCTATTTTAAATGTTGTTTAATAATATTTAATATAATTTAATATGATTTTATAAAATCTAATATCTAATATAATTTCATTAAATCTTATATTATATATATTTTAATAAAATTAAGTTTTAAAGGGTTTTGGTCATTATAAAATCGAATGATTTTTTCTATCCCAGAATAGTCTTAATTTATTAATTGTAAGAAATAAAGTTGAAGCGGATTAAGAAAAGGATAAGGAAATGAAAAAATGATTACGTAAAAAGAGTTTTTCACGAAGAAAAAACCGATGAAGAAGCCAGGAAAATTTATCAATTTTCAAAAACAATGATCCTTTCCAGGATTATTTTCTACATGAAATAACACTAAATAAAACTCGGAAAGAAGCAAGACTTTATTTTACGGGGACATCTCCCTAGACATCAATGGTACGACTTCAACATGGGATGAGCCACCAAGCTTGATGTCTTGGGCTTTTTTATGAGTGGGTACGTCTGCGGTAACATATCGACCAACAGTGTACGTACGTGGGAACAAATCAATTAATCGTTATAGGCAAATTAAATTACCTTTATGTTAAACACAATTCGTTTTCATTATATCCTTCATTCTTAATTCAGTGAGGCGAAACAACACTTACTGTTTCTACTTTTTTTAGAAAACTGCCACTCTGCCACTCTTAGCTATTTTTTCTCTCCTAAATATCATTCCATTATTCTAACATTTTAAAAAAGTCTTTAACAATTGGTTCAATATCGGGTTCGGTATAATAATAGTATCCATTTATTTTAGTTAGCCCAAATTGAAAAGTAATCTCATCATCCTCAAAAAAATTAATCGAATATTTAAATCCATCTCTTTTTTCTTGATTTTCATCAGGTATAAATTTAATATTTTTAATATCGCTAATAAATTCGTCCATTTGTTCATTATTAGTAGTTAGGACATCATAACCCGTACTTCCATCGACAATCTTTATCTTAGTTACTTTGGATAAATCTCTCTCGTAAAATTCTGTCAAGGTGGTTTCTTTCGGTTTACATCCGGTTACTAACATTAGGGTTGTTAAGAGTGATAAAATTATACATAGTTTTAATAGCCCCATGATAATTAGTTTGTTCATTTTTAAAAAGCCCCCATCATCTTACTATTTAAGTATATATCATCAACATCTTCAGAGCCATACAAGAACCACACATCTTTTGGGGTACTCTTCCAATTATCTCTT
>DKGO01000018.1 GCA_002453315.1 Caryophanales bacterium UBA6768
GACTGTCAAATGTGAGATTATAGGATATTTTATACAAATGTCAATAGTCAGTTAAATTTTTTTAGCCAAAGGGAACTCTGGCCAATCGCACATGATATTGCCCCAGAATCGGTTGCTAATTTTATTTCATCATCCCGATGAATTAAACCACCTGCTATAACAGGTAGGGAAGTCTCTGTAACTACTTTTCTAATAATACGGGGCATTAAGCCAGGCATTAGTTCAATTGCATCAGGATTGTTTTCTTTTATGTGATAAATACTAGTATTTAAAGCATAAGTGTCTATTAGGAAAAGTTGTTGGATCGCATATAAACCTGATCTTTTTGCCTCTTTTATTAAACGGCTTTTTGTTGTTACGATACCGTTTGGTCTCACTTTTTTAGCAATATATTGTATTCCCTTATTATCAGATTCTACCCCTTTTATTAATTCAATATGGAGAAAAATTGTCATGTCATTTTTGTGGGCTTTATCAACCACATCTTTTACCGAAAGAATATCCCCACACATTAGAAAAATAGTAGTTACTGGGCTATTTATGGCCTTATCTAAGTCTTCTAGATTTCTAACGGCAGCGATAATTGGATGAGACCCTAGTATTTCTTTAATTGAAGTCAATGATATAACCACCTTCATTTTTATTAATTTAGCAGTTCGAAAAAAATAATTGATAATAGAAAAAGCTAATTCAGATGAGTCAAATTGATTTTGTGAATTTTAATCTACAGCAAAATCCAATTTTTTAGTTTGTAAATAATCGAGGCTTTTTCAAAATAGTGTCCCTTAATTAGGTAGGTAACTGTATTATATAATAATCAACAATAAAAACCCAATGGGGGCACAGCAAGGATAAGTGCTACACGAAAAAATTAATAAATGACAGGAGTTACACCCCAAAGAAGACGGCCAATACGGAACAACCCATATTGGCCTTTAGATTTCTTATAGAAGAAATTACACCTCTAAGTTAAATCTCATTGTTATGCTTAACTAAGCTGTCGTAAAACAGTATGTAAAATCCCGCCATTTTTATAATATTCGACATCAACTGTACTATCCAAACGTGCGATTACTGTAAAATCAAAGGATGACCCATCAGTTCGGGTTGCCTTTACGGTTAAGTTTTGTCCAGGTTGTAAATGATCGTCTAATCCAAGAATATCTAAAGTCTCTGAGCCATCAATGTTAAGTGACTTCCAACTTTTATCGCCCTTAAATTGTAATGGAAGCACACCCATCCCGACAAGATTGCTTCTGTGGATTCGCTCGAAGGATTCTGCAATAACTGCCTTTATACCAAGCAGTAAAGATCCTTTTGCCCCCAGTCACGGGAACTTCCTGTCCCATATTCCTTTCCAGCAAAAACAACTAATGGGGTACCATCTTCTTTGTATTTCATTGCAGCATCATAAATTGACATTGTTTCATCTGTAGGGATATATTTCGTATATCCCCCTTCAGTTCCTGGAACCATTTGATTTCGAATACGTATGTTTGCAAACGTTCCCCGTGTCATAACAAGATCATTGCCACGCCGTGACCCGTAGGAGTTAAAGTTTCTAATTTTTACACCAGATTCTTGTAGATATTTTCCTGCTGGGCTATCGATAGCGATACTGCCAGCGGGAGAAATATGATCTGTTGTAATTGAATCACCTAGTAATGCTAAAGTCTTTGCCCCATAAATTTCTTGAATAGGTTCGACTTTATGCCCCAAATCTTCAAAAAAAGGTGGATTATGAATATAGGTAGATGCATCATCCCACTCATAAAGTTCCCCTTCAGATACGGGAAGTTCATTCCAGAGTTTATTTTCATTATAGACATTTTCATATTCTTTACGAAACATTTCAGGATCAATTGACTGTTTGATGGCCTCCTGGATTTCTGCGCTTGTTGGCCAAATATCTTTTAAAAAGACAGGTTCATTTTTGTCATTGTAACCAACCGGTTCTGTGTCGAAGTCAATGTTAATATTACCGGCTAGACCATAGGCAACAAGCAATGGTGGAGACATCAAAAAATTCGCCTTCACCTGGGCATGAATCCGCCCTTCAAAATTACGGTTTCCACTTAAAACCGAAACCACCGTGAGGTCATTGTCTTCAATGGCCTCTTTCACTTCATCTGGTAAAGGACCACTGTTTCCTATACAAGTACAACAACCATATCCCGCAAGATTGTAGCCAAGTTTTGCCAACGGTTCAATTAACCCTGCTTTATTAAGATAATCTGTCACTACCTTTGACCCGGGTGTTAAACTACTTTTAACATAAGGGGGGCGTTTTAGGCCTTTATCAACTGCTTTTTTAGCTAAAAGCCCAGCACCAAGCATCACAGAGGGATTGGATGTATTTGTACAACTTGTAATGGCCGAAATTACAACTGAGCCTGTACCAAATTTTACTTTTTCACCGTTGTCAAATGTAATGTCGACCTCTTTTTCAATCTCATCGTCTGATAGTTCATATCCACCTGTACGAATAGGCGCATGTAGGAGTTCATCCCATTTTTCTTTTATTTCCGACAAATTGATACGGTCTTGTGGGCGCTTGGGTCCAGCTAAACTTGGTACAACAGTGGAGAGATCAAGTTCAATTGTGTCCGTAAATATAGGATCTGGTGTATCATCAGTACGGAACATACCTTGACTCTTAAAATAGCTTTCCACCAGTTTGACAAGATCTTCGTTACGACCCGTTCGGCGTAAATAATCCAAAGATTCCGCATCAACAGGGAAGTAACCCATCGTTGCTCCATATTCAGGCGACATATTTCCTACCGTAGCACGGTCAGGTAAACTTATACTTGATAAACCTGCTCCATAAAACTCGACAATTTTACCAACGACACCTTTTTTACGTAGCATTTCTGTGATTGTCAAGGTCATATCTGTAGCTGTTACTCCTTCTTTTAGCTTCCCTGTTAATTTAAATCCAATCACTTCCGGCGTGATAAAATAAAGTGGTTGTCCTAACATACCGGCTTCCGCTTCAATCCCACCGACACCCCACCCCAATACGCCAAGTCCATTAATCATCGTTGTATGGGAGTCACACCCGACAAGGGAATCTGGAAAAATTACTTTATGTCCATTTACTTCTTTTGTTAGGGCGAGGTCAGCTAGATATTCTAGATTCACTTGGTGGCAAATTCCGGTCGACGGGGGAACAATATGCAAGTTCTTGAATGATTCTTGTGCCCACTTTAAAAATTTATACCGCTCACTGTTCCGGCGAAACTCCATCTCACTATTAAAGCTGAGTGAATCTTCTGTTCCAAACCGATCGACCATGATTGAATGATCAATAACAAGGTCAACGGGAACAAGTGGGTTTATATTTTCTGGGTCACCACCCAAGTCTTTCATTGCAGATCGCATGGCCGCCAAATCCACAATCGCAGGAACACCTGTAAAATCTTGTAGTAAAATTCGGGCAGGTTTAAAGGGAACCTCCCCTTTTCCTTGATTTTCAACCCATTTGGCAAATTTTTCGACGTGTTCATCTGTAATTGTTTTTCCATCCCATTGCCTGACAGCTGCCTCCAGTAAAATTTTTATTGAATTGGGAAAAGAAGCTACTTTATCAAATCCCTTTTCCTCTAAACTTGAAAGGGAATAATACTGATAGGATTTATCCGCAACATTTAAATTTTTTAACATAAAAGAATAATTATGAGCAGTTGACAATTATTAGCACATCCTTAGTTTCAATAGAACATAATTATTTAAACCTGATGTTTCAAAATTACATAGAAAAAAGGCTTTTGACTGACTGTTTAAATGACATTAATATGATCCTTCCAAAGGCATATCACAAATATCCATTTTGCATTATATAAACTATTTCCGGTGACTTTTACTTTTTCCTTCTTTTTCTTCCTGTGATGGATCAATTACTGAATCCGGGAACTTCAACGTTTCTCCGACTGCTTCCTCAATCAAACCATTGTCAATGGTGACATTCCCGCCACCAAGACCCTCATTGACCATTCTGTCAACATCCACGAAATAGTCATCCCTACTATCTTTCTTTTTTGGATCTGGCATGCTGATTCCCTCCCTTCAATCGTTCTAGCTATTATGCTGGGTTTTCGGGTATACAATAATTGAAAAGGTGACATTTATAGTTATTGGTTATCTTGGATAATTTGCAATTATTTATGGTTTATGATAATTTTCCCCTGTTTTGTCACGATATACATGTTAAAATAAATGTTTTTTACTTGGAAGGTACAATAGGCAGGTATGCAAATTACCCACTTTCCACCTAATGCAAATCTATTGGGGTGGAAATGAATAGGATCAGAGCATGATGTCACCTATTAACCAAGTTTGGATTTCGGAAATTAGAAGTAATTTATGGAATGACAGCGGGGTGAATTTGAGGGGAAAGGGGACATCAAAGGCGAAAATAAGAGGAAATTTGATTATGTTCAAGATCTCAGTGCAGAATTAAAAAGTAATGATTGAATAGATGATTATTGAATATAATAATCGGTTTAAAAAGAGCCCTAAAGATAGAAATAAAGGATACGATTTACAACAGCAAATCTAGATTACTATAGGACGGGACTTAGAATTAATTAAATGAGAAAATACAGTGTAATTCATCAGTAAAATGATAAATTATTAAATTTTTTCATTGAATATCAATCTTACATTTTATTCGCTTCATTACTTTTTAATCTGGTTTTTGTTTTCTGAAAATCACTGTCATGACAATGATTTAGAAGATATTTGTGCATTTAACCGTGTAAAGGATTATAAACGTATCTGAAAATCGAGGAAAATTATTTAAAGTAGTTTAGGGCTACGTAAACATAACCTTGTCTTTGTTCAAGATTTACATGAAGCCGGCCACCACCTCTTATATTACCGGAAATTAAAATTCCTCTACCGAGTTCATATCTTTCCAATTTATCTGAATCAAAATTTTCATCACGACCAAGCCCTAAATAGGCTCTGTAATTATTCAGAATATGATCATAAGATACAAGATCTACAAGAAACCCTGCACTTACAGAATTACTAAAATCTACAACACCGACTAAGACTCCACAGTAAGGAATATAAACATCTACAGGGATATGATCCGTGAATTCCGAATAGTCGTAGTTGCATTCGGTGTCTTCTTCCGGCTCCCCTTCATATGTTATTGAATTTTCCTCCTGATGCTTATAGCCGAGAAGTTTTTCTTCTTCCTCTTCCTCATCTTCCTCCTCCTCGGGGATTATATTTGGTCGTTCATCGATATCTTCGTTGACATTTTTCTTTTGCGGCTCATTATTATTAGGAATTGCTGCTGCTCCTGCTGGCATACTTTGTGATCCATGATTTTGTTCATCATCATCTGCTTCATCTTCTACTATATTTTCTACAATTCTTACCCCGGATTTACTTATTTCAATTACTTTATCCTCCCCAAGAGGTATTGTTATGCAACCAGCTAGAAAAAAGACAATAGTAATTAATAAAATTCCGGTATAAAGATTTCTTTTCATATTAAACACCCTCATCTTCAAAAGTTTATGAATCTGTTTTTAATGGTGGTGCAAATAAATCACTCCACCTGTCCGTTTATAAAATGAAAATAATTTTTGTCTGTATTTTTAATAGGCTCTGTTAAATTCTGTTGTTGATAAAAAGTACTCGCGTTTACACACAGGCACAAGCGCGACATCTGTTCAAATGTCACTTCGTTCATTTTCACAGTGTCTTCTTTGCACCACAGGCACAAGCGCGACATCTGTTCAAATGTCACTTCGTTCATTTTCGCAGTGTCTTCTTTGCACCACAG
>DKGO01000017.1 GCA_002453315.1 Caryophanales bacterium UBA6768
TTTAATTATTCAGTAATCCCTATTTAAGGATAGAAACTTATGAAAATAAAAGCTAGTAACTACATTACTAGCTTTTCACTTAATTTCCTTCTGGTTTTATCCTAAACTTGTTTTACAGTATTAGGTAAAACCGTAAATTCACCTTTGTTATTTAGACCGACCTTTACATCCTGGCCTTTTTTTATCGTACCTTTTAGCAACTCTTCAGACAATAAATCCTCAATATTTTTTTGTATAGATCGTCTCAATGGCCGTGCACCATATTCTGGGTCATAACCTTCTTCTGCAATTTTTTCTACTGCGCGGTCCGTAATTGTAAATTTAATTTCCTGCTCTTCTATACGTTTCTGTAGTTGTTCAACCATTAATTTGACAATTAGTTTGGTATGCTTTTTTTCCAATGCATGGAAGACAATTGTTTCGTCAATACGGTTTAAAAATTCAGGTCTAAATGTCTTCTTCATTTCTTCTAACACTTTTGACCGCATTGCTTCATACTCTTGACTTTCTTCCCCCAAATTAAAGCCTACATAACTATTTCTTTTTAATTCACTTGCCCCAACGTTTGATGTCATAATTAAAATCGTATTACGAAAATCAACTAATCTCCCTTTAGAATCAGTCAAACGTCCATCCTCTAATACTTGTAACAAAATATTAAACACTTCTGGATGTGCCTTTTCTACCTCATCTAATAATATGACAGAATACGGACGACGGCGAACCATTTCGGTTAATTGACCACCTTCATCATAACCAACATATCCTGGTGGTGACCCAACCAATCGTGACGTGGAATGTTTCTCCATATATTCAGACATATCAATTCTAATCATGGCATCTTCATCGGCAAACATTGCCTCTGCCAAAGCACGGGCTAATTCCGTTTTTCCGACCCCTGTTGGCCCTAAAAATATGAATGAGCCAATTGGTCGCTTTGGATCCTTCAAACCTGCTCGGGCTCTTCTAATCGCTTTTGAGATAGCCTTCACAGCATCTTCCTGGCCAATAATTCGACTATGCAAAATTTTCTCCATATCTAATAGTCGCTTACTTTCATCTTTTGTTAATTTTACAACAGGTACACCCGTCCATGCTGATACCACTGTTGCAATATCTTCTTCTGTTACCTCCGAGTCTTCTTGCCCTTGTTTTTCCTTCCACTTTGACTTTGTTTGATCCAAAGTTTTACGGATCTTTTGCTCTTTATCTCGGAATGATGCAGCTTTTTCAAATTCTTGACTTAAAACAGCAGAATCCTTCTCTTTACGAATTTCTTCTAATTCTTCCTCTAGCTCTTTTAAATTTGGTGGAATTGTATAAGAACGTAATCTCACCCGTGATCCCGCTTCATCAATTAAATCAATTGCCTTGTCCGGTAAAAAACGATCCGTAATATATCGGTTTGATAATTCTGTAGCCGCCTCAATCGCCTCATCCGTAATGGTAACCCGATGGTGCGCCTCATACCGATCCCGTAACCCTTTTAAAATTTGTACCGTTTCTTCCGTAGTCGGTTCATTTACTTGTATCGGTTGAAATCTTCTTTCTAATGCTGCATCTTTTTCTATATACTTGCGATATTCATCGATTGTCGTCGCACCAACGCATTGAAGTTCCCCACGGGCTAACGATGGTTTTAAAATATTCGATGCATCAATTGCTCCTTCAGCACCACCAGCACCGATTAATGTGTGCAGTTCATCAATAAATAAAATAACATTCCCGGCATTTCTTATTTCATCCATTACTTTTTTTAATCGGTCTTCAAATTCACCACGATATTTAGTGCCAGCGACGACTGTTCCCATATCTAATGTCATCACCCGTTTATCACGTAAAATCTCTGGTATTTCATTATTGACAATTTGGTAAGCCAACCCTTCTACAACGGCAGTTTTACCAACTCCAGGTTCCCCTATTAGGACAGGGTTGTTTTTCGTCCTCCTACTTAACACTTGGATAATTCTTTCTATTTCTGTATCACGGCCAATGACAGGATCGACATTGTTTTCTTTTGCCATTGCTGTTAAATCCCTAGCAAGTGAATCTAATGTTGGCGTACTAGCACTGTTGGCTTGGTTTCTTCCCTGTTGGTTAGATGATGACTCGGTTGTTCCTAATAACTGTAAGACTTGCTGCCGGGCCTTGTTTAAACTTACATCTAAGTTGTGTAATACCCTAGCAGCTACTCCTTCACCTTCACGTATAAGGCCTAATAAGATATGTTCAGTACCTACATAAGGATGCCCTAGCTTTCTTGCCTCATCTTGTGATAATTCAACCACCTTTTTTGCACGTGGAGTATAGTGTACTGTTTGCATTGGGTGGTTGCCTTTGCCAATTAACTTCTCTACCTCTCTTTGGATTGTCTTAATTTCTAAACCTAATTCTTTTAACGCCTTTGCGGCAATACCATTTCCTTCTTTAATTAAACCTAATAATATATGTTCAGTACCTATATTTCGGTGACTTAGACGAATTGCTTCCTCTTGTGATAATGCTAATACTTTCTGCGCTCGTTCTGTAAACCTACCAAACATCATTTGGCATACCTCCTAAACTATACTACTCATATCTATGCTCAATAATGACCTATAAAGAAACAATCTAAACATTGATTGCTAACTAATTTTCACTTAAGGACAGTCTATCCCTAATTAAAGTTGCCCTTAATACATCACGTTCTATTGCATTTAATGGTTTATTGGCGTAATGTTGTAAAAAACCTGGTTGGGTTAGCACCATTAATTCATTTAATACATTTCTTGAAATGTGATTGATCAAATTTAAATCAATCCCCAATCTTAAGAGCGAAATTCTACCTGCTGCCTCTTTTGATTCAATGATACGACTGTGTTTTAAAATACCGTATGACCGAAACACCCTATTTTCAATACTAATCGTTGATTTCTCAATAATATTTTGGCGTGCATTTCTTTCCTGTTCAATTAGTTGTTGGATAATACTTTGTAAATCATTGATAATATCTTCTTCTGATTTTCCTAAAGTTATTTGATTAGATACTTGAAAAACATTCCCCTGTGCTTCACTTCCTTCACCATATATGCCTCTGACAACAAAGCCTAATTGACTTATCGCCGGAATCATACGGTGAATTTTCTTCGTGAAAACTAAAGCCGGTAAATGGATCATTACTGAAGCCCGCATTCCTGTGCCAACATTTGTAGGGCAACTAGTTAAATATCCTTTTGATTCGTCGAAGGCATAGTCCACCTTCTCTTCAATCCAATCATCAAATTGAAAGGCTTTCTCTAAGGCAGTATCTAATTGAAAACCGGGATAATACAATTGAATCCGAATATGGTCTTCCTCGTTAACCATAATAGAAATTTGTTCATTCTTTGAGATTAAAACGGATGATTCTTTTGCCTTTGCTAAATGGGGACTAATTAAATGTTTTTCGACAAACACTCTTTTTTCAATTTCACTTAGATTACTCATTTTAATTAATTCAAATTTTTCGTTATTTTTAAATGATTGATCACGGTAATTGGTTTCCATAAAGGCTGTAATAGATGCTAACTCCTCTGCATCAGCAATAATTGGAAAAGTTTTATCCTGAAAGTTTCGTGCTAATCGTATTCGCGAACTTAGTACGATATCATCTTCGGGCCCTTTACTTCGCATCCACGGGCTAATCGCATCATTCATAAACTTTTCTAAACTCATGATAAGTCACCATCTTTACCACCATTATCAATAATTTCAATTTGTTTAATTTTATCCCGTATCATTGCTGCTTTTTCAAATTCTTCCCGTTCGATTAATTGTTGTAATTCCTTTCTTAAACCTTCTAATTCCTTTTTTTGATGTAGTTCTCCACCTTTACGATTTGGTATTTTTCCATTATGTTTAATATTCCCACTATGAACCCTTCTAAATATGGAATCTAACCTATGCTCGAATGTTTTATAACATTGGGAACAACCAAATTTACCAATACGTTGGAAATCACGAAATGTTAAATGACATTTTGGGCAATGTACTTCTTCATCTATTTGAAATGGTTGCTGGCTTTTTACATTTAAATGAGGAGTGTTAGTTTCGAATAAGCCTTTTAACAAATCATGCAAGGAATAGCCATCTTCCTCAAAAGAAAAATAACCTTTATCTTTTGCACAGGTTTCACAAACATGAATTTCCTTTTTAATCCCATTTATAATTTGGGTGAAATATAAGCTTGCAGGGCGAGTTTTACATTCTTGACATTCCATTATAAATCTCCCCTTTTTAACATCGTTAAGATGGCTGTTAATATTCTTGCTCTTAAATAGTCCCTGTCCGGCAATGGAACAGCCAGTACGTTTCGGTCCAGGGTACTTAATATAAGTTTCTGCTCTCTACGTGTGATTACCTTCTTTTCTGCCAGTCTATCAATAACATCTATACCACCCTGTTGACTAACCTTAGGATTAATCATCGAAATAATATCATTTAATAAATCGAATTCATCGCGGTGTTCTATCCGTGTAATTCTAATATAACCACCACCACCACGTTTACTTTCTATTATATACCCTTTTTCCAATGTAAAACGAGTATTTATAACATAATTAATTTGTGAAGGCACACATTGAAATTGATCGGCAATTTCACTTCTTTTTATAACAACAACCTTTTCTTCATTAGCATGGACAATTTTCTTTAAATATTGTTCAATAATATCCGAAATACTCATTTTATCCACCTTACCCTGATAATTTTTATTCATTAGTTTTGACTTTGACTATCATTGACTATATTTAATTATACGATAATTTCATTGTATTTGAAAGGATTTACATTATCATTTATTAATAAACTATAATGGAGGGATTTTATCAAGATTTATGGGGAGAAGTAGGTGGTTAATACCATAGTTTTCTTATAACTGTAGGCACTATTACTAAATTACAATTTACATAGGAAATATTACGGTCGATTGTCTAACATCGATAGTTTTTGACAATTAACTTGGCGTTTTTAAATAACAAAAATAAAACCTCCTTCGACCAAAAATTCCCTTTGTTCATTGGAGGTTTATTCGATTAAATGTGACATATATGAACATCCTATGTTATGGATTTTAGACGATCACTTATAACCTTACTCATTTCACTTCATCATTATCCCGACTTTGGACAAAGAGTAACAATCCCTCTTTAAATGATACTGACCCCATTTCTAACTGTAGCCAATTGGATATTAAACGTGTCGAACCCCACGTAACATCGTAATTAGTGAGTGGATAAGCAAAACCAGATAACGAAATCCCTCGTACCCTTTCCGTAAACGGAACAAACGATATAAAGGGATATAATTTATCTTTAAAAACTTTATGTGTGCCGGGTTCTTTTAATTCTAATTGATTCCAACGATTAATAATAATCGCTTTGATACCTTTAGCAATAATAGTGTACAATAACTGCACATTAATCAATTCATGGTCAAGACGTCCTCCCGTAATACCAAACAAATAAATCTTTTTGGCATTTAGATCAAACGCTGTCTGCAAGGCAATTTCCAAATCTGTTTTATCTTTGATATGAGAATATTCGTCGGTATGTCGTGCATTTGCAAAAATTACTTCCTTCTGTTCTTGAGTTACCGAATCAAAGTCACCAACAGCATAGGTAATCATGATTCCCCTATCCAATATTTCTAGTGCACCCCGGTCAGCACCAATCCAAATATCTACTTCTGTTTCATAACCTGTTAAATCGGGTAGATAATTGCTTGGACCACTCCCAACAATTGCTACAACACACATCATTAATCCTCCCTCACATGCTCTGTTATATTTCTTTTATATAACTGTTATTTACACGAGAAATGTGAAACTTTTTCCTCATTACGGGTTTTCAATAATATTTATTATTTCTCGTTTCCAAATTAAGAACTCATCTGTTAGCATAAGTGAGTCTAAACGTGGTCTTGGAAAAGGTACAGTAATAGTTCCTTTGACTTTCGCCGGTGAATTACTTAGCACGACAATCTTATCAGATAAAAATAACGCCTCCTCAATACTGTGTGTAATAAACAAAATTGATTGTTCATACTCCTGCCACGTATCAAGTAACCATTTCTGCATATCAATTCTTGTAAATTCATCTAATGAGGAAAATGGTTCATCTAGGCAGAGTAATTCCTGGGGACATAATAACGCACGAATAAACGAAACACGTTGCCGCATCCCACCTGATAATTCATGTGGAAATGAGTGAATAACGTCATTAAGCCCCGCGAATTTTAACATCTCAATTGCTCGTTTTCTATTTACTTCCCCTTGTAGTTCTCGTCCCAATAACACATTATCTAATACTGTACGCCATGGAAACAGCGAATCTTGCTGTGGCATATAACTAATATGTCCTGTTTTATTCAAAATTGATTTTCCCGCCATCAAGACATCACCAGAATCGGGATCAATCATCCCACCAATGATTCCAAACAATGTACTTTTCCCACTTCCGGAGGGACCAATTAATGAAACAAATTCCCCTTGATTCATCGTAAAAGTTATATTACCTAACACTTGTTTTTGTTGATATGATTTACGAATTTGCTTAATTGATAGGCTCATCATGTCCCCCCCTCATCTGCCATCGTTGAAATAACTTCTCCAACAACAAAATGATATTGAAAAAACCTAAACTAAGCAACATCGTCATAATAATTGCGACGAATACTCGTGAAGTTTTATAAGATGATGTTGCAATTGTCATATATACACCGATACCCTTTTGGGCACCAAGCCATTCAGAAACAACTGCAGCCATTACACTGTAGGTTGCGGCTATTTTTATCCCGGAAAAAATCGACGGTATTGCATGCGGTAATTGTAATTTCCAGAACATCTGTGATTTACTGGCTCCCATTATCTGCATATAAAAGGTCAATTCCCGACTAGTCTGCTGTAAACCAGTTAGCGTGGAAATAGCAATCGGAAAAAAACAAGCAAGTGTAATAATAATAAATTTAGGTGTTGTTCCAAATCCGAACCAAATAACCAACAATGGTGCTAGTACAATTATGGGAATATTTTGTGACAATATCAAAAATGGATAAAAGGTATCTTTTACTTTTTCAAACAAGTGTAAGATCATTGCTACGAGCAAACCAACAATTGTTCCAATTGTGAAGCCGAATATAACCAAAAATAAAGTAGATACTAAATGTGGATAAAAAGCAGGCCATACAATAAATAACTCGGAAATAATGACCGTAGGGGCCGGTAATAACCATTCTTCAACTGAATAAAGCCTTACTGCCCCTTCCCACAACACCGTAATTATTAAAATGGCAACAACAGCTTGCCATCCGTTTCTTTTATAACGTTTAATCATTTACACTTCCTCGTTTACTTCCTTTTTGGTAAAAATTCATTTGTAAATGCTCCATTAACATCAAAATCCGATTTAATCAATTCATGTTCAATCATAAAATCAGTGACCTTTTGCCAGCGTTCTGTATCCTGAATTCCAAACTGACTAGCATCATCTTGATACTTTGTAGCCAACCATTCCTGACTACGTTTGACAAGTTCTACATTTAGGTCTGGTACACTTTTAATTAAAATATCTGTGGCTTTTTCTGGTTCTTCTATGGCAAATTCATACCCTTTAACAGCTGCTTTAACAAATTTACCAACTAGATTAGGATTCTTTTCAATTAACGACTCACTTGTTGCAATAATGGGAGTATAAAAATCCAGTGCATCAGATAAATCTTTTAAATAAATCATATTTAACTCTTGTTCACGAATTTCGGCTTCAATCCCTGTCCAAGCCTGAAAAACTAGTGAAAAATCAATATCCCTTTTAATCGCAACAAAAAAATCCGAATCACCAATGTTTTTTGACTCTACCTTACTAAAATCCGCATTATTTTCCTCCATACTCATCGTCATAATTGCCTTTGTTAATTCACTCATATTCATTCCAAAGACCTTTCCTTCAAAATCCGCTGGACTCGTAATATTTTTTTCCGCGGGAGAGGCATAACCTGCTGTATTATGTTGAATAATTGCTGCAATTGAAACAAGTGGTAAATCTTCATTCCGCGCGATCATCAAACTCTCTTGATAACTAATCCCAAAATCTGCTTTACCTGTCGCAACTAATTGCCCAGCCCCTGCCTCTCCGGGCAACATGATTTCCACATCCAATCCTTCTTCTTCAAAAAAACCCTTTGCTTGCGCAACGTAAATTCCTGTGTGATTCGTATTAGGCGTCCAATCTAGTACAAATGTCACTTGTTGCAAATCCGACTTTTCACCATTCTCATACTTACCAACCTTTTGTGCATTACATCCAACAATAAATACAAGTACCATACTAAGCAACAATACAAATCGTTTCATACTAAATTCCCTCCTTTTAATCATGTTTTTAACTATGGTTTATGTGATGGACTATTTATCGATATCGTTACCGTCATAACAGTATGACTTGACCCCGAATTTATTGTCTCTTGAAAAACCCTCTCCAATCCGTTGAATATATCAAGTAATCCCCCCTCCAACCTAGTCGAATAATGGGCTTCACTTACTTTAACATACTGCTTCATTAATTCTATCTGATCCAAAATAGTCTTACTATAACCTTCATCTCCTAGCGGATATAGTGAAAACTTAGCCGCAGCAAATAATTTAGCTTTTTTAAATCTTGTTCGATCAATGACAGTATTGCCTAAATTTTTACAGTCATCTATCCCAACATCACCAGGACAACCTAATCCATATGTCGCCTGAAAAGAAACATGTTCACCTGTTTCCGCAGCATGAAGACAAACCCCTTTTGTAACATCGAAAACATGTACCATTTCCCCACGAACAGTTGTCGTTACATCATCTGTATGTAGCCAAACCATTGATGTATCTGTTTCTCCTAACGCCATCTCAATTACTTCAACAAAATTGTCACACATAGGACTCAACGAAAAACTAGCCCCCACTATCCTACTGGACTTGTTCATAGAATTCTCCATTTTTAATCCTCCTCATAGTTTATGAATGAACACATAAAACATCTAATGGAAACGCAAAAGACTGCATTCTACGTGAGAATGCAGTCTTTTGAAATTTAATAATTTAAATTAAAAATCAAGTGTGCGCTTCCCCACGCTGGTATTATCCAGATCGGGTGCAAAGGGTCAGAACGTAAATTGTTCCTCTCAGCCATATACATAGCTCCCCTAGTGCCTAAAGTGTTTATGTTATTTTTCAAGTTCACATATCATGATAGATAAAATACTAGTGAAAGTCAAGGTGTCTTCAAAGTATTTTTGACATTTACGAATCCCACTCGGACTAATTGCATAAAAAAAACCAGTAATCATTTAAATAATGAATACTGGCATTTGCCTGGCGTCGTCCTACTCTT
>DKGO01000027.1 GCA_002453315.1 Caryophanales bacterium UBA6768
TTAACTGTTTTGAAATGTCTCCTGCTATCATTCGAACGTTATCAAATGATTGCTTTTCGGCTTTAACATCATTTACGATGATATGTAACTCATCATCAACAAAAATTGCTGAAGTATTGCCACCATAATCCTTTACATAATCTTGCAAATGTGTTTTTCCCTCAATTTCATGTGCGAATAAAATTTTTGCTGTTTTTCCCATTTCTTTTCCCCCATTTGTAAAAAATTTACCTTAATTAAGTATGACGTAAAATAGAACAATTTTCTATCAAAATGTTCGTATAACATTCAAACAACGGTTTGAGTTTTTACAATTCACACTCATGACGTCCACAAATTTTACAAAACTAAAAAAGCTGATAATCCACATCTGAATGCAAATTATCAAACTTCTTTAATCATATTTTGATAATAATATTTGGCATATGTAAGTTGTATCCATACAAAAAAGTTTTTCACCGGCTATCCAACTAACGGTTTGGAAAACTGACTCTCATATAAATCAGCATAAAACCCTTGCAATTCCAAAAGCTCCTCATGGGTACCCTGTTCAATAATAGACCCATGGTCCATCACTAGAATCAAATCAGCATCCTTAATCGTCGATAAACGATGAGCAATAACAAAACTTGTGCGATTTTTCATCAATTCATTCATTGCTTGCTGAATTAAAATTTCCGTCCTTGTGTCGACACTTGATGTCGCCTCATCTAAAATCATCATTGGCGAATCAGCCAACATTGCCCGTGCGATTGTGATTAATTGTTTTTGCCCTTGGGAAATATTCGACGCTTCTTCATTCAGAACAGTGTCATATCCATCAGGCAATGTTTGAATAAAATGATCTGCTCTTGCTGCCCGTGATGCTCGCATTATTTCTTCATCTGTCGCATTCGTTTTGCCGTAAGCAATATTGTCTTTAATCGTTCCTTTGAATAGCCAAGTATCCTGAAGTACCATTCCGAATAGGCTTCTTAGTGTATCACGGCTCATTTTCGTAATATCTATGCCATCAATCGTAATCCGACCACCATTTAATTCATAAAAACGCATTAACAAATTAATTAACGTCGTCTTTCCTGCCCCAGTAGGACCGACAATGGCAACAGTTTTCCCAGCCTTTGCCTCAATCGAAACATCATCCATTAACAACGTTTCCCCATAGCCAAACTTCACATGCTCAAAACGAACAATCCCGTTAATTTTTTCAACAGCAACCGGGTCATCTACCGGCTTTTCTTCTTCCTTATCTAATAAATCAAACACTCGTTCAGCTGCCGCAATTGTCGACTGAATAATATTCGCAATATTTGCTGTTTGAGTGATTGGTTGTTGGAATTGATTCGAATACGTAATAAACGCTTGAATATCCCCAATCGAAATGCGCCCTTGTGTCACCAAAATTCCACCGACGATACTAATGAACACATAACTTACATTGCCGATAAATGACATAAGTGGCATTATAATCCCCGAAATAAATTGGGCCCTTCTACTCGCTTTAAATAAACTGTCGTTCACTTCAGTAAATTGTTCAATTGAATTTTCCTCTTGGCCAAAAGCCTTCACAACCTCATGACCGTTATACATTTCTTCAATATGACCGTTTAAGTTACCCAACGTATTTTGCTGATCACTGAAATGTTTTTGTGACTTTTTCAATAATGGCTTAATAACGAAAAACGATAATGGAATGCTTATAACTGTAATTAACGTTAACAAAGGACTAATCCACAACATCATCAATATAATACCGACAATTGTTACCATAGACGTAATAAATTGAGTCAAACTTTGTTGCAACGTTGTCGCAATTAAGTCTATATCATTCGTAACACGACTTAACGTATCCCCATGGGAATGTTCATCAAAATAAGAAATCGGCAATTGGTTCGTTTTTGTAAAAATATCTTCCCTTAATTGATAGACCGTTCTTTGGGCTACCTTTGCCATCATAAATTGTTGTATAAATTGGAATAAACTCGTAAAAACATAAAGACCAGCAAGCAATAACAGTAATTTTAAGACCATCGAATAGTCAATCGCTGCATCGGGAATGCCACGTAATTTATCAGATACTCCATCAAATATAACTGTAATCGTATTCCCCATTACCTTTGGGCCAATGACATTAAATACCGTCCCTAAAATAGCCGCAATCAACACAAATATAAGACTGATACGATGTGGTTTTAAATAGGCTAACAATCGCCGTAAAGTTTTTTTGAAATTTTTCGGCTTATCTAGCCCCATCATCATGCCGCCACGGCCATGCCCATGCCCGTGTCCACCGGATCTGACATTCGCTTGTTTTGATTGTTTGCTCATGCAATTTCCCCCTCTCCGAGTTGGGAAACAACAATTTCTTTATACACTTCATTCGATTTTATTAATTCCTCATGGGTACCCAAACCGACCATTTTACCTTTTTCTAAAACAATAATTTGATCTGCATTCATTACCGTACTCACACGTTGAGCAACGACAACCATACTGGCATGTTTAGTTTCCTCTGTAAGAGCAGCCCTTAATTTTGCATCTGTTTTATAGTCTAAAGCTGAAAAGCTATCATCAAATAAATAAATATCTGGTTTTCTAACGAGTGCCCGGGCAATGGAGATACGTTGTTTTTGACCACCAGATAAATTCGTTGCCCCTTGCTCTATTTCACTTTCATATTTTTCAGGCATTTTCTCGACAAACTCTTTCGCTTGGGCAATTGTTAATGCTCGAATCATTTCCTCGTCTGTGACATCTTCTTTACCAAATTTAATATTCTCTCGGATTGTTCCGGAAAAAAGTAATGCCTTTTGTGGGACAAGACCGACACGTTGTCTCACTTCTTGTGCTGTCGTTTCTTTAATATCAACCCCATTAACACGAATTATTCCAGATGAAATTTCAAAAAAACGTGGAATTAGATTAATGAGGGTCGTTTTCCCAGAACCTGTTCCACCGATAATCGCTGTCACTTCACCAGGCTTAGTCGTAAAGCTAATATTTTGTAATGCTGGTTCATTTGCTCCCGGGTAATAAAAAGTAACGTCATCAAATTCGAGCTGACCACGATTTTTCGCCAAAAATTTTTCCCCTTCAGGAATATCAAGATGTTCTAGTTCCAATACGTCCTTAATTCGATTAGCCGACACACTTGCCCGTGGTAAAATGACAAACAACATTGACGTCATAATTAATGAAAACATAATTAACATGACATATTGAATGTATGCCATTAAATCACCAATTTGCATTGATCCAACATCAATCCGAATCGTTCCAAACCAAATTACGAACACTATTGTCACGTTTAGCAACAACATCATAAAAGGCATCGTAAACGCCATCAACTGATTTACCTTAATCGTCACCGAAGTCAAATCCTCGTTAGCATCCTTTAGTCTCACCCGTTCTTCCTTCCCTTTTGCAAAAGATCGAATGACACGAATTCCTGTCAAATTTTCACGAAAAACTAAATTGACGTGATCCAATTTCTGCTGTATAGCTTTAAACAATGGATATCCTATTTTCAAAATAATTAAGACAAAAATTACGATAAATGGTATCGCCACTAAAATGACTACCGATAATTTCGCATCACGAGTTAATGCCATTAATAGCCCACCAAACAACATAAATGGTGCCATTAAAAACATCCTTAACATCATAATCATTGCTTGCTGAATTTGATTCACATCATTCGTTGTTCTCGTAATTAATGATGCTGTACCAATTTTGTCAAATTCATATAATGAAAAACCACTCACATGCGTAAACACATCTTCACGAATGTCCCGACCAACACCCATTGCCACCTTTGCAGCAAAATGACTCACAGCCGTAGATACTAGAACACCGACAGCTGCAACACCCAACATGATGGCACCTACCTTCCAAATATAAGGAATATCTCCTGTAACAACTCCATTATCAACAATATCCCCCATTAAGGTCGGTAAGAAGAGCTGTGACAATGATTGTAAAAACACAAATAAAAATATTGTCAAAATCATCCATTTATACGTTAATAAATAGGCAGCTATCTTTTTCAATCGCCTACCTCCGTTCGTAAACAACATTTTAGCATTCATATTTTATCACAATTAATTATGAAATAGTTAAAAATTATATTTTGTTTCTATAAATGATACATCCATCCCTTATACTGGTTTTTCCCTTAGTATAAGTGTTTCACCCTTAAATGAAATTACAGCACAAACAAGTGACAGAACAATAAAAACAACACCAACATGAGCATTATATGCTAATGTGCTAGTTTCAATCACGATACTACCGACAAATGTACCAAAAGCAATCCCAAAATGTAATGCCCCATTATTTAAACTTTGCTGAATATCTGATGTTTCTGGTGAAATAGTAAAAATATGTGATTGCACTGGAGGCGTAATTGCCCAACTTAACACACCCCATATGATTAAAACAGCCCAAAATAAGGTCGCTGATGCAGTAAAAGGAATAACGAACAAAACAATTGCTAGTAAAATAATCGTTAAATAAACAACTTTATTTAAACCGAAACGGTCTGACGCAAATCCGGCAATTGCCCCCCCACTAACAGCGGCTAACCCATACACTAGGTATAGAACAGAAATAGTCGTTCCCCCAAATTGAAACATCATTTGTGAATAAGGAGTTAAATATCCATACAGTGTGAAATGTCCAGCCAAAAAGAAAAATGTCGTTAAGTGAGCAAATAAAAGTCTGTTGTTTTTAAGTGTGACTAACTGTTGCTTTAACGGGATTACCCCTCTTGGCGTAATTTTTCGCATAACAATAAGGACAGCAATTATTAAAATTACAGTTAAGAGGGCAATAAAAATAAACGGTGTCCTCCACCCGAATAGTTGACCCAAAAACACCCCAACAGGTAATCCCAACACTAACGATGCACTTGTACCCACGACGACTAAACCTATCGCCCGACCACGATAGGCTTTTCCAACCATTCTTGATGCTAAATTAATACATAATACAACGACCAATGAACCACTCGCGGCAGATATGATTCGTGACATCATGAGCATCGAAAACGTTTCACTTAAAATAGCCACAATATTTCCGATAAAAAAGATGATCAACCCGATGATCGTTAACTTTTTTCTTTCTACTTTTTTATAAACGATAAGTAAAATCGGGGCTGAAACAGCAAATATTAATGAAAATATAGTAATAAGTAACCCTGCTTGACTAATAGTAATATGTAAATCATCAGCAATTAAATCTAAAATACCACCGATAATTAATTCTGCCATACCAACAACAAAAGCAATCATTGTCAGTAAATAGATACGCTTGTCCATTGATTTACCCCTTGTCGTGTTGTCGAATTGTAAACATTACTTAAGAATGTTAAATCAAATTAACTCCCAACATTCAATTTTAGCATAGTTGGGGGGATTGTATATGAAAATAGATTGAAGTTTATTTTGAAAGGGACAATCAGGTGTGTTGGGGGGATCTGATAATGAGGGGGATCAATAAATGATTCTCTAAATGTTGTTATCGCTCCAGAAATATCCTTGCTTTCCTTGGGCAACACCTCAACTTTTATTGCTCCACTACCGTGTTGCAATAAGGATTTTCGGTTGTTGCTTTTCCCACAGGAGTCAGTGGATATTTCCTCCGCTTTACAAGATATCTTTGAATGAACTGGCCAAATAACTTTATATAAGAGTTTTCTTAAATTAACCACCGATTTTCGAAATAATAAAACTCAATACTCACTCATCTTCTTCCAACTCTTTATCAAGGGATTTAAATAGTTCCTCAGCAGAAGAATAGATTTGATACGCATTATTTGCGTCATCTAAATTCGAACAATTAAAAATATGTAGAATTTTTCAAAAAGGTATTGCCCTAAAGTATAAGTTATGCTATAATTTTCAAAAATGTAGTAAAACTACTACTTGGAGTGATAGGAAATTGAATAATAACATTCATATTTTAGATACTTTGAAAGAAAATTACGATAATTATAGTAATGCCGAAAGTAAGGTCGTAGATATTGTATTGTCTGAACCTAAAAAAGTAGTCAATATGAGTATTGGAAAAATTGCAAGTTTAGCGAATGTAAGTGACCCAACAATCGTAAGGTTTTGTCGGTCATTAGGATTAGATGGTTTTCGTGAATTTAAAATTCAGCTAACTAAAGAATTAGCCGTTAGAAATCATCATGTGCACAGAGAAGTTGAGCAGGGGGATAATGCAAAAGACTATATCCAAAAAATTGGGAATTCAACTGTGCATGTTTTGTCGAATATAGTAAATATACTAGATTATAAAATAATTGAGCAGGCAGTTTTTACATTATCGAATGCAAAATGGATTGAATTTTGGGGATTTGGGGCTTCAGCTGCCGTCGCTGAAGACATTTATCATAAATTCTTTAGATTAGGCATCCCGTGTAACTCATATTCAGATTCCCATATGCAATGTATGTCAGCAAGCACATTAAGTAAGGAGTCTGTTGTTGTTGCTATTTCACATACAGGTCGTTCTCGGGAACTTATTGAAAACGTAAAACTCGCCAAAGAATCTGGAGCAATCATTTTAGGAATTACCTCACCTAATTCACCATTAGCTAAAGAATGTTCACAAACGATTGATGTGGACCTTGATGAAGATACTACAGTATACACACCAATGATCTCGAGAATGTCACATCTTCTCATATTAGATATTTTAGTTGTCGGTGTATCGTTACAACGTGGCCAACATCTAACCAATCGATTAAAAAATATGAAGGAAGCACTAAAAATTAAACGAGTTTAATAGGGGGAAATTGATATGGTCGAAAAGCTGGATAATGCTTTTGTAAAGATGAATAAATTGGCAATTGGGATAATGATGGTGTTAATGTTTTCCCTTGTGATTGTAAACGTTATCACACGCTATATATTTGGATTTTCAATCAATTGGGTAGAAGAAATTTCAAAGTTTTTAATGATATGGATAACCTTTATTGGTGCAGGATTAGCAATGAGGGGCAGTAAACATGTGGCGATAGAAATATTACAAGATTATATTCCACAAAAAATGGTGCCAATCATTCGGATCATAAATGCAATTTTAATTATTATATTTATGGGGATTTTAGCGTATCTAGGCTATCAGTATGCATTAGGGTCAATGAATAAATTAACATCTGTATTAAGATGGCCGATCGGCTATGTATATTTAGTAATTCCAATTAGTGCAGTTTTATTTATTTTCCACATGTTATTGGACTTTCGAAGATATGTTAAAAGGGAAGAATCTGATTTGTTTGATGATCTTTTAGGGGATGAGGGTGAAATATAAAGATGGCTACTATGTTAATTATTGTTTTCTTTATTGCATTAATTATTGGCCTTCCAGTTGCACTTGTGATGGGGGTAGCAACTCTTGGGGCATTTATAGCAGATGGCTCAATCCCTCTTACGGTTCTACCACAACGTATATTTAGTGGGATAAATTCATTTCCAATGATGACGATACCATTTTTTATATTAGCTGCAGATTTAATGACTGGTGGTAAATTAACTGATTTACTTATTAAATTCTCCAACAACTTAGTTGGTCATATAAGGGGAGGATTAGGACATGTAAATGTTGTTGTAAGTACCCTTTTTGCTGGAATTAGTGGCTCGGCACTTGCTGATGCATCTGGTCCGGGAGCAGTTATTATGAGAATGATGCGTAGGGCGGGATATGATAAATATTATTCAGGGGCACTAACAGCGGCAACATCCGTTATTGGTAATATTATTCCACCTAGTATTTTAATGATCATTTATGCCTTGTCAGAAAGTAACACTTCTGTAAATGGTTTATTTCTAGCTGGTGTTATACCCGGGTTACTATTATGTATTATTTTAATGATATCTAACCACATTATATCAATTAAAAGAGGTTATCAGTATTCTACAAAGAGGGCCTCGATTAAAAATATTATAAAAAGCTTTATGAAAGCGATCCCAGCCTTATTAATGCCTGTTATTTTACTAGGTGGTATTTTTAGTGGCATATTTACAACGACTGAAGCTTCTGCGGTTGCTGTAGCTTATGCATTGTTAGTAGGAGTTTTTGTAACAAAAACGTTAACGATGAAAAACTTACCCAAAATTTTCATTAATAGTTCCCTAGTCACATCATCAGTACTATTAATTGTATCAATGGGATCAGCGTTCTCGTGGGTATTAACATACTCACAAGTTCCACAGAAAATGGCAATTTGGATGACTGGAATAACGAGTAATTCTTTAGGTATTTTATTTTTAATAGCCATCTTTGCGTTAATTACAGGAATGTTCGTTGATACGATTCCGGCATTAATTATTTTAGTGCCTATATTGTCCCCCGTTGCATTACAAGTTGGTGTGGATCCCCTACAGGTGGCTATTCTTATCGTTACATGTTTGACAATTGGTATGCTAACCCCACCTGTGGCACCATTACTTTTTGTTGTAAGTATGGTGGGAAAATTGCGACTAGAACGATTGAGTATTGCCGTATTACCATTACTGTTCGCGGAATTAATAGTTGTACTTTTAATTATATTAATTCCAGAAATAAGTACAGCCTTACCTAAATTCTTTATGGGTAAATAATATCTTTGAAAGGAGGATAGTAAGGTAAAAATTTAAGGCAATCTATTTTATTATATTAAAGGGAGGAATTACAGTGAAGAGAAATGTTGGAAAGTTACTATTTACGGCTTTAACCTTAGTTTTAATGCTTATAGTCGTAGGTTGTCAGCAAGACAGTGGAGGCTCAACGAATAGTAATGGTGACAAAGGTTCAACGACGAATGATAGTGGTTCAAAAGACGCTAAGGTAATTAAATATGCACACTTCCAACCCGGTTCTTTAGATCAACCTAAACAGGCTGCAGCGGTAGCATTTAAATCATACGTTGAACAACAAACAAATGGTTCTATTGAAGTTGAAATTTATCCCGCAAGTCAATTAGGAGACGAACAAACGGTGATAGAGGGCCTCGAAATGGGATCAATTCAAATGGCGGTAATGCATGACGGGCCAATTTCATCAATTTATCCAGAATCAGGTGTATTTAATCTTCCATTCTTATTTAATAGTTTAGGGGAAGCATGGTCCATTTATGACAGTGAATATACCAAGAATTTATTTGATGACATGCTTGATAAAACAGGAATTCGCGTCATGGCTCTTGCTGATAATGGAATTCGTCATTTCACAAACAGTACCAGAGAAATCCGTAGTCCCGATGATATGAAAGATTTAAAAATTAGAGTACAGCCTAGTCCTTTATATGAAAAATTTGTTGATGCTACTGGCGCAAGTCCATCAGCAGTATCATGGCCAGAACTACCAGCAGCATTACAACAAGGTGTTGTAGATGGACAAGAGAACGGGGTAACGAATATTTTGGCAGCAAGTCTCTATGAAACTCAAGATTTTGTTACTTTAGATGGCCATGTTTACAGTTATCATGCTTATATGATTAGTGATGAATTCTTTTCTAGTTTAACAGATGATGAACAAAAAGCAATTGAGGAAGCAATAGATATTGTTAAATGGATTCACCGTGGCATGACAGCCGATCAAGACATGAATGCCGGAACTATTTTAGCTGAACAAGGAATGACAGTTACAGAATTAACACCAGAAGAAATTGAGGTGTTTAGAGAAACTACACAACCAGTTATCGCTGAGTGGATGAGGGATGAATTTGGCGCAAAATGGGTCGATGATTTATTAGAAGAGGTAGAAAAGTTAAGATAAAACGTACTAGTATTTAAAAGGATAGGGATTGGGATAAATATAGTTGGGGCTGCTAGTGTAAAACTAGGGGCTTCTGCTTTATCCCTTTTAATAAGCTAATCATTTCAAAAAGATGATAGATTGCTTTAAATTTTTGGCTAGATAGTGGGAGGGCTAGATTTGCATGGGTTAAAAACTAAACAAGTATTAGCACAATTAAGAGAATACAAAATAATACCAGTTATTCGAACAAATTCACCTGTTGATGCCTATCAAGTTGTAAGTATACTTAATGAAATTGGATTTAAAACAGTAGAAATAACAATGACAGTACCTAATGCTGCCAACCTCATCAAACAACTCAACGATGAGAAACGTAATTTGCTTATAGGTGCAGGTACAATCATCAACAGAGAGCAAGCTGAAAAATGTATTAAGGCAGGAGCAAAATACATTGTTTCTCCATTTATGGTAGAAGAGGTATTGGAACTTTGCCTAGAGTTGGATATACCTTGTATTATGAGTGGTTTAACACCAACTGAAATTAATAATGCTTGGTTAAAGCATAGTCCTGCTATTAAAGTTTTTCCTATACATTCTATGGGTGGTTCCGAATACCTTAAATCTTTAAAAGCCATATTCCCCACAATTCCATTAGTTCCCACCGGCGGTGTCAATTTGAATAATATAGACGACTATTTAAAAGCTGGTGCAGAATTTGTAGGTGTAGGTAATGACCTTGTCAATATTGATTTAGTTAATAATGATATCAATCGGATAAAAGAGATTGGTATGAGATTTTTAGATAAAGTATTTGAACATAATTAGGAGGAGAAGAAACAATGACATACTCGAAAGAAATAATTGAACATTTTAAAAATATGGCAACAGCTTCAGTTGCAGATGCAGTTGACCAAGTTGTAGGATCAACAGGATATATGGATTATGAAATCAAACCACGTATTAACGATAACACGATTGTCGGTCCCGCTGTTACTGTTAAAGAAGTAAAAACAGATGAAAAATTACCACCTGAACATGCACTTCAAGCAATTGATGTATCTGAAGATGGAAGTATCCTTGTTATTGAG
>DKGO01000167.1 GCA_002453315.1 Caryophanales bacterium UBA6768
TGTATGATAAATAAATTATAGGTATAATAAATATCATTTACAAAATAAATATTAAGATGTCAAAAGATTAAATAAAAGTGCATAATGTTGAAAATTATTTAAGTGGGTGTTTAATGTGAATTATATTTTAATGCACAAAAATAAAGCAGTTGTCGAAATTAAACTTGATGATCAAACTTCATCTATATCAAGTATTGGTGAAGTATTTGCCAAAGAGCATGTACCATTAGGAGTACAAGTGATAGAAAATCAAATAGATCGTGGTCATCTTAATGAATGGTGAAAGCAAGATCTATTCCTGCTAGCAGACAAGGTGTTGAAAATTTACTTGAAACTTTAAATATTAGAACAACTAAAACACTTCTTGATAAATCTTATGGACTTAGTTTATCTGATCAATATTGGATTTGTCCTAAAAATTCTAATTTAAAATGGGATGATATTAACTTTTTTCAACATGTTTTTTCAGAAGATGTCGGAAACCTCCTTTTTGATATGGAGTATGATGAAAAGAATGTTAATTTAATATCCCCAGACAATACTTCGGATGGTTGGTTAAGAAAAAAGTGGAAAATCATTGAGGATAAACGTGTCCTAATAAAAAGTGGAAGTGGAGCGACTCAACAAGAACCATATAATGAAGTATTTACAACCGAAATTTGTGAACGATTAAATATACCGCATGTACCCTATTCATTAATGAATCAAGGGGATTACCCATATAGTGTTTGTGAGGATTTTATTACTCCTGAAACGGAACTAATTAGTGCATGGTATGTAATGCGTACAAGGAAAAAACAAAATCATATATCAATTTATCAACATTATATAGATTGTTGTGATGAATTAGAAATCCCTAATGTTAGGGATTTCCTGGATAAAATGATTGTACTAGATTTTCTCATTGTTAATGAAGATAGACACCAAAACAATTTTGGGGTAATTAGAAACGCTGAAACATTACAATTTATAGGAGCAAGTCCTATTTTTGATAGTGGTACTTCATTATGGCATAATAAACCTACTTCTTTAGTTGGTAACAATACAAATATAACGTGTAAACCATTCAAAAATAATCATGTTATAGTGAGCTTAATTAATAAAATAGAGGTTTCTCGTTTTTAATCGTCAAGAAAATAAACTTTAGGCGTTTTTTTGTGCTTTAAATTGAATATTTAGTCACATTTTATACGAACATATGTACTTGACAAATGTGAAGTAATTGCCTATGCTTTAACTGGTATACAATTTATAGGAAACCATTTGTTTATCATACTTCCTGGAGCTCAGACAAAATAAGTAGTAACTAATTGGCATTTATCAAAGACCTAGTAAAGATAACAGTGGGAAAATTATTTTATGGTTTATTCGTATTGGATTTTAAAGGACGTGTGATGGGGTTGGCAAAAAGGTTTTCTATTACATTTTCAGATTTAGAAGTGATGGAGTTTTTCGATATTCTTACACTTGAGGATAAACAAATTAATGAAATACTTGAAATAGCATCTCAGAATACTAAGTGGCACTTCCGAAATGAGACAAAAGGAATTGATATCTCATATTTGACGGCTACTCAAAAACAACGAATATTAATTTCTAAGGACCGAGTTGTATATGGAAGAAGTATTGATGACTTAAGAAGCCAGGGGAAAGTTCTTGTTACCCTTCATTCCCAAAAAAGAATCCTTGAAAGAATAGGTTCTAATAAAGGTGATATTATAATAGACATAATACAAAGGATTGTTGAAGCAGACAAGGTTTTAAAAGCACAGTTCAAAGGATATAGTTCCTTGGCTTATACCTTAACTAAGAGGGGTGACCCAAAATACTATAAACTTCCGATAAGTTTTAAATGGGTTGATGGTAAGCGTAAAATATTATCTGTTACAGTTACGCACAAGAATGCATCTCCATCAACAATGACTACAAGACTTGATTACGATGATGATTTAGTTAGGCGAATGGAAGAATTCAAAAGAAGATTAGTAGAGAGAAGTAACAAGAATAAATAATATAAGTAAAATTTCTTGAATATATACGTAAAAGGGTATAAAATTTTACTTACACGTCTAGAATCAGTTGTAGAAGGGATGAAAACAAATGCCTACCACAAACACGGAGGTTCTAAAATTGAAAAATGAATCACCTGAACCAATATCGTTAAAAAAGGATATTCAATGGAAGATTGAAGATTGTGCATATGTTGTTCGAAATGTCCCCTACATTAGAGCAGATTACGATGGGGAGGAATTGTTGGATTTAGATGTTTCAATAAAGGTGTCTACACTACATGATCTGATGGTTAAGAATGCAATCCCACAAGATGTAAATTACGATGATTATGCAGATATTAAATATTAACTTCTTATAAAATAATATTAATAGTTTTCGACGAAAAAGTGTACGTTGAAATCAAGTCCATTATCTTAACTGATGATGGGCTTATTTTTTCACCATAATAAATTTCGCACGACAATTTGGCATTACTTCTTATAAATATCGTTTCCAACACACACTAATATGGTATCACAGGAAGTGTTGGGGTCAGACCCCATTAGTACGTCTACTGCGTATCATTAATTTCGGGAAAAATATATACATTTTGACTTTTTAAAAACGACATACTACAATAATAATGTAGTTTAAATTATTAAGGAGGATTATTAAAAAATGACACATGCGATGAGACTTCGATTCCTATCTTTGAACAAGTAATTGAATACGTTCAAAGACTCTGTTTGTGTACGGGGTAATGGGATAAGTCTGTCCTTTTTTAATAATCTTAAATTATGTAACATGGGGAAGGCGGATGATTCTGCCTTTTTTTGTTTTTAAAATAAAACCTTTTAGATTTATAGGTAAAATATGCACCAAAAGGTGGCTAGGTTCCTTTTTAGGAAGAAACGTTTTTAGCGTGCTAACATTGAAGAGGATAGATTGTTCCCTTTACTCTAAATTTCAGGCAGATTGTCTATTAGATGGAGGGAATAAAATGGAACAAATTTGTTTTGAATTAGTTGATGTAGAAGTAACTTTTTTAGATAAAGAACTATTAAACATTGATCGTTTAGCCGTTCATCAATTTGATCGAATTGGCATCGTGGGGAAAAACGGTGCCGGGAAAAGTACGTTATTAAAGTTACTTGCTGGTATGATTCAACCAACAAAAGGAAAGGTCAATGCACATGTAGAATGTGGCTATTTTGCGCAAGTAGAAGCCCCACAAGAAACTGAAGCAGATCCGGCATTACTTGGAAAATTGCATGTTCCAGTTGATGATGAGCAATTAAGTGGTGGGGAGCAAACAAGAAAGAAGCTCGCACAATTATTTACACATTATTACGAGGCTTTACTCATTGATGAACCGACAACACATTTGGATCAAGAGGCTATTGCTTTTTTACTTGATGAATTACGTTATTATTATGGTGCACTTATCATCATTAGTCATGATCGTACAGTTCTGAATGAACTCGTCACTACAATTTGGGAAATAGAAGATGGCGAGGTACAAGTTTATTCGGGAAATTACGATGAATACGTGAAACAAAAACAATTAGAACGGGAACAACAAAGTCAAGCCTATGAACTGTTTTTACAGGAAAAGGGTAGACTTGAAAAAGCTGCTGAAGAAAAAATGCAGAAGGCGAAAAAAATTGCCCAGGCTGGCAGTATGTCAAAAAGAGATTCACGGGCAAAAGCAAATCGAATGTTTGAAACAAAATCAAAAGAAACAAGTCAAAAAGCTGTACAACGTGCTGCCAAAGCAATAGAGCAGCGAATGGAAAGACTTGAAGAAATTGACCCTGTAAAAGAAGAGAGTCCGTTCGTTTTCCCCCAGTCAAAGGCATTAGCATTGCATAATAAATTTCCAATCGTGGCTGATCAATTGACTCTTCATATAGGGGACAAAATATTGTTGGATAAGGCGAGTTTTCAGTTGCCACTTGGTAAAAAAATTGCCATCACAGGAAGCAACGGTAGTGGAAAAAGTACGTTGCTCCATCACATTGTGAATAAAGCGCCGGGGCTAATCATTTCACCTAAAGCTAAATTTGGTTATTTTAAACAAATGAGTTATCAATTTACGGGGGATGAAACAGTGTTACAATTCATAAAAAGTTCCTCTGATTACAATGAGGGTTTTATACGAAGTGTATTACATTCCATGCGGTTTGTCGGTACAGATATACGAAAAAAAATAAACTCATTAAGTGGTGGTGAAGCCGTTCGCTTACAACTATGTCGACTTTTTTTAGGGAGGTACAACATTTTATTGTTGGACGAACCGACTAATTTCTTGGACCTCCATGCTATCGAAGCATTGGAACGGTTCATACAGGTTTACGAAGGTACGATTCTTTTTGTAACACACGATCAAACGTTTATGAATCATGTTGCTGATGTCACCTATCAAATGGTTGACAAAAAACTTATCCGAAAGTAATTTTATAAAATGACCATCCAGAAGAAATGGGTGGTTTATTTTTTTAATTTTAGGGATTGTGGTTTTATTTTTAGGAAATGCTTGCACGTTTTATTGTGTTATAAAAAAATCATCCATCATTTAAAAGTCGTTATACGATCATTTTAATGATGAAAATGTCGAGTAAGATTAATATTCTTTTGTTAAGATGAATTCATGAGAGGAGGGTGGCTATTGTTAAAAGAATTAAATCAAGTGATTGACTTTATTGAGGATCATTTAACGGATGACTTGTCGCTTGGGAGAATTTCCGAATATGCCGGGGTTTCCGACTATCACTTTAGAAAAGTATTTTTTTATCTATCAGGGATGACACTGAATGAGTATGTAAGAAGTAGAAAGTTGTCAGAAGCAAATAAAGATTTGCTAAATGGAGAAAGTGTCACAGACGTTGCTTTTAAATATGGTTATCAATCAGTCGATGGTTTTACGAGAGCATTTAAAAAGTGGAGTGGCTTTTTACCTTCCGAGGCAATAAAGAAAGGATTAAGTAAATCATTACCCAAATTATCATTTGTTATCACTGTTCAAGGAGGAACTGCTATGGAGTTTAGAATTGAGGAAAAACCAGCTTTTAATTTAGTTGGTGTCAGCAAACGAGTACCAATGCAATTTGAAGGGGTCAATAACGAGATTGTCAAGCTGGCGGAAAGCATCACAGATGAACAAAAGAACGAAATGCATGCCTTGCAAAACATGGAACCGTATGAAATTGTTAATGCTTCTTATGAGGCTGATGCTCACTTTTTAAAGGAAGATGGGGATTTAACTCATTTAATTGGTGTATTAACGACTAAAGAGGAGGTAAGTGATTGCTTGGAAAAAATACGTGTAGCAGCTTGTACTTGGGCAATCTTTCCCAATGAAGGGCCGTTTCCATCAACATTACAGGAGACAATGGCAAAGACCTATGCGGAATGGCTCCCCTCCTCCGATTATGAAGTTATCAATGCTCCGCATTTTTCTTTTACTAAAATGGATCAGCGTAAAAAGGATTACGCATATAGTGAGGTTTGGCTGCCTGTGAAGAAAAAGTAAAATCCGGATAAGGCATTAGTACATTAAGGTCAGACCTCTTTATTCCCGATTTCTATCTCTGAAAAAGTAATTGAATGCGTTCAAAGACTTTGTTTGAACCTTGGTAACCTTTAGTTTTGCCTGGGTATAAACTTCCCCAAGGCGTTTGCCTGTTCAAATTTTCTAAAGGAATAACAATCATGGACAAGGACAAGAATATTACTAGGAGCCTATTTGTTAAATGGATATCTTTTTGAACAAATCATTTTTGTAATTAAAAATGGTATGGATAAAATTTTCCAAATAATTAGTCGGCTAAATAAATGGATTAGCAAGAAAGATTTAATAAAATAATGGTATTCCCATTTTTCGGGAAGGTGATTGGTTAGTATATCGTAATGGATGAGGAGGGAAAATGTGAAAAAAATACATTTAATTATTGAAAGGCAGGACAATCCGGATTCAAAGCCATATGAGGAGGAATTTTTCGTTCCATACCGTCCCAATATGAATATCATTTCTGCCCTAATGTTAATTCGAAAAAAACCTATTAATAAAAACGGGGAAAAAACTACACCTGTTCAGTGGGAAATGAGTTGCCTGGAAGAAATATGTGGTGTATGTTCCATGGTGATTAATGGTACTGCTCGTCAAGCATGTGCAACACTTGTTGATAAAATTAGTCATCCTATTAGATTACAACCCATGAGGACTTTTCCAGTTGTTAGGGATCTTATCATTGATCGGGGAGTGATGTTTGATACATTAAAGAAAATAAAAGCATGGATTCCTATTGATG
>DKGO01000193.1 GCA_002453315.1 Caryophanales bacterium UBA6768
CGATGATTACCCAGAGTAAATAAATAAAAATGACACGCCTGAACTATTATTCTAAATTTCCTTTTATCTTCTGAATTTCTTCTTTGGACAAATTCGTTATTTCCATAATCGTTTTAATGTCCGAATCTTTCAATAGCAATTTCCGAGCAACTTCAATCTTTTCCTCCATTTTCCCTTTCTTTTCACCTTCAGCAATTCCTTCAGCTATGCCTTCCCTTCTCCCTTTCTTTTCACCTTCAGCTATGCCTTCCCTTCTCCCTTTCTTTTCACCTTCAACTCTCCCTCGCAACAAACCTTCCCTTCTCAACTTATCAGCAGCAGTCGCCACAATCATCCCTCCCTCGGTAGATATATTCTCCACAATATGATGGAGCTTGTTAAGTGTGATACTTTCCCTTGCGCTTAATACGTACATAATATATGTTTTGAAATATGCCACTATGTCTGGTTGCTCATTCTTAATTTCAAGTAATGTTTGTACATGTTCCCCAATAATAACTTCAAACTCCGAGTCACTTTTAGTAAATATATGTGCAAAAACATCAAGAAAAACCCGTAATTTAATTGAACCTTTTAAATCATCTTTAACAGTAGATAAATCAAAGAGAAAAAAGTCAAAATCAGGTACATAATTTTGGACTGATTTTGGAAGGTCCTTAAATCCTGCAATAAGACTACTAATTCTCTTTTCTTTTTTCCAATTGTTAATGCCATGATAGATGACGATTGGAATGATAATAGAAATATCCTGCTCCTTTTCCTTCGTTAATTTCGCATCCCATACTTCAGTCATGTATTTCAAAAGCTGGATGGAAATGTGGTTCGTCTGGTAGCTTTTATGCTCAAATAAAAAAGTGACATATCCTGGACGACCGTTAATTTTCACTTGGAACAAGAGATCTGAATATGACTCCACCAAATCGTCCGTAATAAAGCTATCCTTCAATGGAGTTAATGTTTCTATATCTATTATACCCAAAATTTCCTCAAGTAAATAGTGGTTAAGAAAAGATTTTGTCACATTAATGTCACTAAATGTTTCCTTGAAAAGCTTATCGTGCGGATTATTTATATTTTCCACATTAAGATTCCCCCTGTTTTCGTTTATTTACAGGGAGTATAACATCAGAAAATATTTTTAGAAAATGCCTATAATTGAAAAAACAATCACGTGCCAATCGATAAAATTCATTCTTTCCCTGAGCAAAAATTGAAAATTTAACAATGAATATATTGCGAAAATACAATTTTGCTCCTTTTACAAATTTCTTCAACATCTTTAAAATGGAGATGAATGAGAGGGGTGTTCAAGATTGAACCAATTGAAAAAAAGAAATAAACCCCACGTATTGTTAGCATATGAGGCTTTAATCAGAAGGTTAAAACCGCACTTCCGTAATCATCCGAAAATCCAATCTGAATATCAAAAATACAAGGCGGGATTTTATGGGGAAACCCAAATGGATTATAAACTATCGTTATTGAGCGAAAGCGAATTTTCCCACTTACCTGATGTTCGACTAAAAAATAACCAAAAGTTTTTCCAAATGGATTCAGTCATCATCACACCAAAAGTTATCTTCATCATTGAGGCTAAAAACTTGCAGGGAATTTTAGAATATTATGCATCCCAACGACAACTTGTACAACTATCTGACAAGGGACAAACAAGTTATGCCGACCCATTATTGCAAGCAAAAATTCAACTAAACCATTTAACAGAATGGATTCGCAATTTTAATTACTCAATACCAATCGAGCCACTTGTCGTCTCTACAAATCCCTCTACAGTTATTAAAAACATCGACAACAACAAAGAATTTAACAATCGATTTTTGACTTTAGAAAATTTAACATTTCGAATTAAAGAAATATATCATTCATATGGGAAAAAGATTTTAAACAATTATGACATGGCTATCCTAGCCAAAAAAATGATAAAAGGAGATATTCCACTAAGAAGAGACCTAATAAAATTCCACGGAATACCACAAGACCATTTCATTTACGGGATTGCCTGTGCATATTGTGAAAAATCCCCTTTACATAGAGATCAGAAAAACTGGATTTGCACAGAATGTGGTAAAAACGACCGGAAAATTCACGAAAGAGTCATACTAGATTATTTTCTCCTATACGATACAACCCTATCAAATGCCCAATGCAGAAAAATACTAAATTTACCAAACAGATTTGTCGCCTACAGAATGTTAAAAACAATGAAATTAGACCATTACGGTAATAAAAAAACGACCATGTATAAAAGCCCGATTCTAGACGAGTTTCCACAAGATGCAACCCCAGAAAAACAATAGGAAAATTTACTAATTCCGTTAGATATGTTTTGGGATCCTCTGATTGTCATTTCATCGCACATAAACTTGAAAATCGGATTTATCACAAATAAACGTTGTTACACCGCTCTTAAATGCCTCGGGTCACTCATAAACCATATTTATCGCACTTAAATGTGGTTTTACCGCTCTTAAAATATTTATTGTTTGGAAAAAAACAATTGATGGGGCATCGTCATCCGCAAAAAATCCAATCTAAAACAGTTTTTACGTAAGTAAAAACTACCCCTAAGGGAATTCCTTTAATTTCATCGCACATAAACTTGAAAACCAGATTTATCACACATAAACGTTGTTACACCGCTCTTAAAGGCCACGGACCGCACATAAACCGGATTTTATCGCACTTAAGGGTGGATTTACCGCTCATAAAATTTGCGGGGTCTCTATTGTTCCCGGAAAAAATCAATTGGCCGGGCAACGTCATTTGCAAACAATCCAATCTGAATCAGTTTTTACGTAAGTAAAAACTACCCTAGGATTTCGGATGCATTTTGTTGTCATTTCATCGCTCATAAACTTGAATTTATCGCACTTAAGGGTGGATTTACCGCTCATAAAATTTGCGGGGTCCCTAGTGTTCCCTGAAAAAATCAATTGATAGGGTAACGTAAAATGCAATTTATTTAGTTTTACTGGAGCAATCCCCAAGTTCATCCACAAACAATCAAAACTAAATCAGTTTCCATTCATAAAGAAACCCCCTCCAACCTTCCACCCCCTTAAACACCTCCACCATTTCTATATATTTTCTCTACAACACTTCTATCTTTTACAATTTTTTGTATTAATAGTATGATACATAGGTAAATATAAATTTTGTAAATTCTTGTCATATAAAGTAGAATAATAGTATAGAAATGCTTGAAATCTCGGTGATTATTCATAATATTTGTCAATTTTGTAAACGTATTGTAGAATTTACGTAGCTCTATTTCCCTATTAAATTAAACAACAACAGGCATATATAGGTAAATTATACCATGTATATTTACCTAAACACAATAACTTTCGAGTGGAAATGTCACCTAACTTATACACTATTTCTAAGGGGGCGTAACGGAACAAAATCATTACAAATTCACAGTAGCAATTGAATCAAAATCCATCATCAACACTCATTCAACCACTACATTTAGCACACAATTTCACTCTACGACTGATTCTACAAATGACACAGACATCGGAGGCCTTCCTATGGAAGAAACAATTTCCTTAAAAGAAATATATGACATATTGAAAAAACGGGTACTATCTATCATTCTTATCACGTTAGGTGCTGCCCTTATTGCATATATTGTTAGTAGTTTTATTTTAACGCCAATCTATCGTTCTAGTTCACAGTTTATCGTTAACGAGGGGCTCAAATATCAGGATTCGTCACAGCAAATCGATTCCGGGACTATTAGAACGAATGTGGAGCTGATTAATACATATAACGTTATTATTACGAGCAGGGCGATTTTAAATGATGTTATCGAGGAGCTTGACTTATCATATAGTCCAAGCGAGCTTGCGAAAAATATTCACGTGTCCAGTGAACAAAATTCCCAGGTGGTGACAGTGGAAGTAAAGGATCCAGATCCTAATACAGCGACGATAATTGCTAACACGGTTGTAACAACTTTCCAACAAAAAATACCGGAAATTTTAAATGTCGACAATGTTAGTATATTAACCGAGGCA
>DKGO01000164.1 GCA_002453315.1 Caryophanales bacterium UBA6768
TCCCATGCATAACTATTCGTCAGGATATCCTTTGCCTGAATGATGAGGTACCCTCCATTAGCCTTATGTAAGTAGCCTGGTTTAATTTTAGTAAAGTTCGTCGTCATTACACCCATTCGACCTTCATATTCTACTTTGCCAACCAAATTATAATACGTTGGGTTATCAGCTGTAATAACAGGGGCACCTTCCGTATCGCTATGTTCAACGAGTAAATTAACCTCATATTTCATAGGAAAATTTGCACCTTTGTTTTTTCTTAAAGCCCCTTGCAAGGGGTTCGCATGTTGTTCTGTCTCTCCATTTATAAAATCACTAATATTATTCAAAATATCTGTTTGGACAGCTTCTAAATAGTCTATTACTGTTCGACATTCCTTATAATTTCGTTTAAGTTCGTCTAGATGATAACCAGCAGCGACAAGGGCGACTTTTTGATCAAGTTTCTCGATTGTGCTCTTCGTTTCCTTTTCTAATTCACGTAGCTTGTTTGTAAAGTCCAAAACTTTTTCTTGAAGCATTGCTGAATTTTCTTCTATCTGTTTCTGTTGTCCTTCATCTAAATTTCTAAAGTCTTCTTCATTAATTGGTTCACCATCCTTTAACGGAACCGTCATAAACCCAGTGCCTGATTGTCGGATTATGAATCCAAAATCTAAAGCAATTGAATTTAATTTTTCTAGAACTTTTCCACTTTTCTCTTTAAAACGCCGAATAATTAATGCTTTTTCTTTTTGATAGTTTTCTTCATTAAAGGCCCTTGGGATGTCCTCGCGTAAGCTTTGAATTAGTTCTTGCATATCAACTTGTAACTTCTTTCCTAATCCTACTGGCAATTGCAAAATTTTTGGTTTATATTCATCCTCAAAGTTATAGACATAGCACCAATCTGAAAGCTGCGCCTCTTCCTGAGCGAATTCATTGATTAACGAATGAGTAAAAGTATTTTTTCCAGTCCCAGGTATGCCAGCAACATAAATGTTGTAGCCAATTTGCTTTACGTTCAATCCAAAATTCATAACTTGTCTTCCACGTTCTTGCCCTACAATACTTGTTAACTCTTGAACTTGTTCAGTCGTTTCGAATTCAAATATTGTATAATCTACTGTTCTTTTTAAAACGTCGAAAGATAGTCTAGCTGTCTCCTTAATATTCATCGTTTCATCTCCGTTCAACGAAAAGTTTCCTCTCTTTAAATCTTATCTGTTTTCTTATTTACTGTGAAGGAAAGTCTTGTTGTTTCTACAAATGAAAGCGCATATTATACGTTTTGAAAAATAAACATGTGCCACAATTGAATTGTGGCACATGTTTATTTAATGTTAATTATTTAAAAAGCTCGAGAAAACGACTCCAAAAGCTTTTTTCCTCTTTTTCAACTTCCTTGGTTTCCTTTTGCTCCTTTATTTCAATACTTTCAGTTTTGAGCACAAATTGGACAACTTCGACATCTTTATTTTGTTCTGAGACAAACGATACCGGGGCAAAATCCGCGAAATCATACGCTTGCAGTTGCTCCTCTATCTCTGATTTCATTTGACCTGGTAAATTACTAGTAGAGTCTCGCAACTCCTTTGTTCCTTTTTGAAGCTCACTTGCTCCGTCATGGAGTGATGAGGTTCCACCTGACAATTGTTGGATACCATTATCTAGTTGCTTATAAGAGCTAGCTAGTGAATTTACTCCTTCTGTATAGTGAGTTAAGCCACGGTGCAAAGGTTCATACTCTGAAGCCAAGGTAGATAGTCCTTCATGCAATTCCGTTAAGGCATCCAATTGGTTCAAGCTTTCTATACCGCTTTCAATTGCTTTTGCTATTTCTTTTAGTGCAACAATGTTCTCGTCTCGTACTCCATCAATATTCTCTAAATTGCTTGCGATATCACGAAGTCCTTTAGATAACTTTTTAAACTCTGTTAAGTCTGGTAGTTCAGGAGCTTGCTGCATTGAATTATTTATTTGCTTGAGAGCTTCGTTAATTTGTTCAGAGCCGTTAACGATTTCTCCAGAAGACTGATTCAAGTCTTTGATCCCTTTTCGATAGTCAGTTGAACCTTTACTCAGCTTTTTGGCACCAGAATCTAGTTCTTGTATACCTTTATTCAGTTCGGTAACCCCTGAGTGTACTTCGCCAATTCCGTCAGACAGTGATTGCATATTTTTTGACATGCTGCCGAAATCTGGATCTTCCATTGCTATATTGGCTGGGATAGCCATAATCTCGATCGGATCTAGCTCTAAATTAGTAACATTCGCTGATATAATCAAGTCTTCTTCCTGTTCAGGCATAATAGAAAATGCAATTTGTTTATTTTTCCCTGCATTCGCTTCCGTCCCTTTTGGGGCATGAATGTTATCGAAAATTAATGGATTGAGTGTGAGTGAAATTTGTAACAAATAGTTCTCAAAAAACAGAGGATTTACACTCGGATTTTGAGTTGTTGAAATTTGAATTTCAAGGGCACCATGTTGTCCAGCTAATTCATCTGCATTTACTTCACGACCATCTAATAAATAAGCAATCGAGATATCCCATGGTAGAGACTGGCCTTCCAACTCCCCTTGATAATAATACTCTTTTTCCTTTGCTTGAAAGTACACTTTATCTCCAACCTGTTCTATATCGGACAAGTCGGTCAAGTTTCTCATCTTTGTATACTCGCCATAATCTACAATTTCACCTTTATCTTTAATACGAAAAGTATTGACGACGTACATGTTTTCTATCTTACCATTTACATCTAAATTTCCATAAATCACTTCATCCTTCGAGGAATATGCTCCTTGTTCGACCTTCTTGTTATAGTTTTCCTCGTCAATGGTTTCTTTAGAGGAAGCTATAAAAGGAAGAGAGACAAACATAAGCAAACCACTTATTATAATGAATACCATTTTTTTTATTTGCAAATCATCACTCCCCTTTATAATAGTTTGATTTCCAAGTTGTTTTTCCGATCAAGCGATCAAACGCAATAAGTAGTGCTGGTAGGAAAAGAACGACTAATCCGAACGCTAACAATGTCCCTCGACCTAGCAGAAGCCCAATCGACGATATAATCGGGTCTGATGATGTTAACCATAAGATGAAGCCAACACTAGATAGAATTGAAGCGGGAACAGCAATTGAGAATATTTTTTCGTCAATTGTTTGCTTAATTGCAGCGATTGCGCCCATTTCCTTCCGCCTGTTCGTATAGTCTTCAGCAAATAAAATCGCATAATCGACTGTTGCTGCAAGCTGTACAATACTAATAATTAAATATCCGATATAGACAAGAGGATCGGCAGTAAAATAAGGGACGGCTAAGTTAACCCATACAGAAGCCTGAATTGTTAATAACAATACAACTGGAAAGGACAGTGAGCGAAATGTTACAAGCAACACTAAGGCAATCGTTACAACGGTTAATATATTAACGAGCGTATTGTCTTTTTCTACGATGTGTTTCATGTCATATAACGTAATACTTTCTCCCGTAGCGAAATAGTCATCACCATAATACTTGGAAGTCATTGTTCTCACTTTTTCTACTAGAGAAAATGCTTCCTCTCCCTCGGTATTTGTTGTTGTATTTACGATAATTCGACTGTAATTTTCCGAAAAAAATTGCTCCCTCACCGATTCAGTCAAATATTCGGGCGGAATAGCGGTGCCGACTGTTCCCGTATAAGAAACAGTGCTTTTTACATGACTAAGCTTATTAAGTTCTTCTACTAATCCTTCTTCCCTAGCTAGATCCCCTTTTGGAACTAATAAAACCATCGGCGTAAACTTTCCGAATACTTCTTCGATCTGGTTACCATCCTCTCCAGCTCGTGTATCGTCAGGTAGATCTCCCATTCCATATATAAAATTCGTCTTACTTTGTGCAAGAAATGCAGGAACGATGAGTAGTAAGATTATGAGCATCATAGGGACACGTAGTTTAAGAAGATATTTTCCTAAGTTATACTTATTCGGCAGAAAGGGCCTATGATGTGTTTTATCAATCCAATGGTAGAACAATAATGTCAATGCTGGAAGAAAAATCATCACACTAAGAAAACTAAGTAAAATTCCTTTCACTAAGTTAAGACCTAAATCAGCGCCAATTTCAAATTCCATAAACGTAAGTGCCATAAATCCAAAAAATGTTGTCGACGCGCTTGCGGCAATTGCTGGGAATGATCGCTTGATCGCTAGCTTCATCGCCTCTTGTTTATCTTCCATCTTTTGCCTATAGTCATCAAAGCTATGTAATAAAAATATGGCATAATCTAGTGATACGGCCAACTGAAGAATAGGTGCGACTGCTTGTGATATAAAGGATATTTCTCCAATGAATATATTCGTACCAAGGTTGATTAAAACAGATACTCCAATCGCAATTAAAAGAAACACTGGTTCGATCCAAGCTTTCGTTGAAAGCAAAAGAATTAATATAACGATCGGTATTAGGATAGCGGCCGCATTGAAAGACTCTTGACCTGTCGCTTTTTGTGAAAATGCAGTATCTAGTGCATCCCCTGACATCGCATTATCTTTACCAATGACTTCATAGATGGCATCTGTTGCTTCAACTTCTTTTCCTTCTTCAACATTAAAGGTGAATAGCGCATTGTCATTTTTATAATACGTTTCGACAGTATCCGTATCAGCTATTTCTACAGGCGTCTTAATGTCGATTACATCATCTAACCACATCAACTCTGAGACACCGTCAATTGCCTCGATGTCTTTCTTAAAGGCGAGTGCTTCCTGAATGCTTACGTCTTTGACCATGACACGTGTATTTGCTACACCTTCATTAAATTCTTCCTCCATAACATCCATTGCTTCAGTAGATGGGGCATTTTTCGGCAAATAGTCGATCATATTATAATTTACTGGGACCCCAAACTGTACAACGGCACTTACAATCGCAAGAATGGTAAATGTAATAACAACTGATTTTTTATGATTTAAAATTCGAGTGATTAAGTTATCTATAAGTGCTCTTCCTCTCTAAAAACAATCCTACATAAAATTTATTAACCGATAAAGATAAGTTTACTCCCAATTTAAAAGGTTTTCAAAGAAATTTCACTTAAGTTGTATTTGAATAGAAGGGGTTTTCTGAAGGTTTGTTATTTTCGTCACAATTCTAAATACTGGGCGGTCAATTCATACGAGTTTTAGGAGCTTAATCAAATTGCTAAAGCTTTCCAAGTTTTAATGAGTAGTTACCCCCATCTCTCTTTTAATAATTGTAATTCCTTTTCATGTGAAACTTCTTTTTGTGGTGTTTCCAATATGAGTGGAATGTTCTTAAGTTGAGGAGTTTGAATGAGCTGTTCAAATTGTGAGCTTTGGATATATCCTTGTCCAAAAATTGGCGCATGTCGATCCTTTCCTGAACGTACGGGATACTTTGAATTATTTAAATGAATGACTTCTAACGCTTTAAAGTAGCCGAGCCGCAATCCACTATTAAGCAATTTATCCCAATTTTCACCCGTCCATAATCCGCTAGCAAATGCATGGCACGTGTCAAAGCAGAAGCCGACTTTGTTTGGATACGTGCAGAGTTTACGAACTTGTACTAGTTCTTCCAATGTCGTTCCGAACGCACTAGGTAGTCCAGCATTATTTTCAAGAAGCAGCTTCGCATTCCCTTTCCATTCACTTAACACTTCATTTAGCATTTCAATGATGAGTTGATAGTTTTCAATCACGGTTAAATGATGATTCAAATTTCCAAAATGAATGACAACTCCGATCGAGCCACAAGCTTCCGCAATGGTCAGATCGTTTAGTAATGA
>DKGO01000059.1 GCA_002453315.1 Caryophanales bacterium UBA6768
ATAATGAGTGGGGATATTCAGCTCGGGTTGTTGACCTGATAAAATTTGTTGGTTACAAACTTAATCAATCAACAAAAAAGGAAGAAGTAACTGTTTGATAGTTAAAAATCTCACGACAACAGTACAAGTATTAACAGTGTTTTAAATAAAAATACAGTGTGTTGCTAAATCCTCTTAGGAAAAGTGACTGCTGTATTTATTTTTATTTACTATTTTTTAGCTAAATTTAAATTGAATTAACTATTTGTCAGTTTTGTTATGTAAATGTTATAAAACATGATAAAATAATAGGAAATGAACTTCCATGTTGTGCTTTGTTCTAATGTTAAATAAAGTAAATGGAGTTGACAAAATTGAACTGTGCTAAATGTAATCATAAAAATTCACGCGTACTAGATTCAAGACCATTTGAAAATGGCAATACAATTAGACGGAGAAGAGAATGTGAAAGATGTCATTTTCGTTTTACAACATTTGAACGTAAAGAAGAAACACCATTAATTATTGTTAAAAAAGATGGGACAAGACAGGAATTCAGTCGTGAAAAGTTAATACGTGGGCTAATGAGGGCCTGTGAAAAACGTCCAGTTGATATAGAACAGATTGATCAAATTGCTATTGAAGTGGAGCAAGAAATCCGTAGTTCGGAAAAGCCTGAAATAGAAAGCCGAGAAATTGGTGAGATGGTATTAGAACGGCTATCACAAATAGATGATCTTGCTTACGTTAGATTTGCTTCTGTCTATCGTCAATTTGATGACATTACCTACTTCTTGGATGAATTAAAAGAAATACTACAAAGTAAGAAGAGTGAATAAATAAATTTAACCGACAGGGGTGGATATTATGTTAGATAAAGGGACACTTTTGCCTATTGATGGTTATGAGGTAAAGCTCCCGCAAGGATTATCAATCTATTATACAAATTCATTAGTTCATTTATATCAACCTTTAGTCGGCATTGATGCGATTAGTTTATATTTTACATTAACTCACGATATTCAACTACAAAAAATGATACAGCTCCAAACTCACCATTCATTAATGAATCAATTAAACATGTCTTTAGATGACATTTATGAGGCGAGGAGAAAATTAGAAGCTATTGGATTAATGAAAACCTTTCAACATGCGACAGATGAAAAAACATATTATACATATGAATTAATTTCACCTTTTACACCGGAGAAATTTTTCCATGATATGATGTTAAGTGAATTGTTGTTTCGTCACGTAGGAAAAACGAAATTTGATCATTTAAAAACCTTTTATATAGCAGAGCAACAAAAGCGGGATGGAATAGAGATGACAGCTTCATTTAGTGATGTCTTTCAAACATTTCAGCCGAGTGAAATTCCTGCTGTACATATAGACAAGTCATATAACACTAATAATTCAAATACTAGTGTTGAACTAGTCGATTTTAGATTTATTAAGCAATCTTTTGAACGGCAAAATATTAACCCAAACAGAGTGTTAACAAATGAAAATAAAATGATTATAACACAGTTAATGATGTTGTATGGATTGGAAACGTATGAACTGGAAAAAGTGCTTCAGTGGGCTTTAACGGATGAAAACAAATTAGATATTGAACAGTTTAAGGCTGGATGTCACGACCTGTTTCAAGGAAAATACAATGTAGCTAATGTGAGTCTCCATAAAAAACAACGGGTGGAAAAAGGAGCAACTAAAAAGCCTTTAACAAAAGAAGAACAAATGATTGAGAGATTAGAATCAATTACACCAAAACAGTTACTTGAGGATCTATCATCGGGGAATAATGCCACAGAGCAAGATATGAAAATAGTTAGTGAAGTAATGACAGAACAAGGGTTACCTATTCCGGTTATGAATGTTCTTATTCATTATGTATTATTACAATCAAATATGAAACTATCAAAGCCATACATGAGTAAAATTGCTGGACATTGGTCTAGGGCAAAACTAACAACAGCCAAAGAGGCGATGGATTTCGCCAGAAACACAATAAATATTCAACAAACGAAACAGAAAAAGTCAGCAAGTAGGTTTACAAAAAAGAAGGAAATCATCCCTGATTGGTTTAAAGAACATAAGTCGGGCAAAAGTCAGCAACAGGTATATAAGGAGTTAACAGAGGCTGAAAGAAAAGAAAAAGCAGAAATGTTAGCTATGTTACAAAAGCATGCTGATAAATAAAAAAACCACTAAAAATTTTTAACTGAAATTGAAATATGTAAAGAGGATGAATGTCAGTGAAATCAATTCAATCGACATTAAAAAAATGGTTAGATGAAAATAAAGGTTTTCAACAACGTTATGAATCTATGAAAACTGAAATTCTAAAAGATAAGGCTGTTGAACAATTTTTATTAGATCATCCCGACATAACAGAAATAGCAATCGAAAAGCGATTGAATAAATTATATGAATATGTTTCACAGTCTAAACAATGTGATCGATGTGATTGTTTATCTAATTGTAATAACATTGTGAAAGGTTATTCACCGATTTTGCAATGGATTGATGGTGAAATCCATATTGCTTATGAAAAGTGTCATCAATTAATTGAAAATGAAAAAAACTTGTCAACACAAAACTTAGTAAAAAGCTTGTACATGCCAAAGGAAATTTTACAAGCAACTATCTCTGATTTACACTACGATGGCCATCGGAAACGTGCTTTTTTTGAAACGAATAAATTTTTAGATGATGCTCAGCAGTCGTTACCACAAAAGGGGATTTACTTTTCCGGACCATTTGGGGTAGGTAAAACTTATTTTCTCGGGGCAATTGCTAATCGGTTGCAACAGCTTGGGTTTTCTTCTACCCTGATTTACATGCCTGAATTTGTCCAGCAAATGAGAGAAGCAATTAAATATAATACGGTCCAAGAAAAATTAGATGAATTTAAATATGCAGATGTAATTATGTTCGATGATATTGGAGCTGAAACGATGTCTGCCTGGTTCCGTGATGAAATTTTAGGATCCATTTTACAATATCGAATGATGGAACAACTACCAGTATTTTTTACATCAAATTATACGATGGATCAACTTGAGAAAATATTGGCAACGAGTACGAAAGGTGACATTGAAGAAGTAAAAGCAGGGAGGATTATGGAAAGAATCAAGCAAGTAAGTAAGGAAGTAGGTTTATCAGGTCACAATCGTAGAGAATAATGAAGTAGCAAATTTTTCTGATAACTGAGCCTTATGAATAAATTGATTTTCAATCATCCCATTGGATTAAAATTAAATCATCATTTATTTTTAGTAAGTCCCATATAATGTACAACATTGAATCGTTAGGGGGGCTTACTTTTAATATGATGACATTTAATAAAATGGAAGAGGCTGCATATTTTTGTAAACATCTTAACAAAAAAAATAATTATCGCGAAAACATTTACACGCAACAAAAACGTCGGAAAATGATTGTACAATTACATGGGGATATTCCCGTTAATGAAATTGTCCTTTCATTACAAGCAGTATTTCATGAATTTCGCTTTTATAAAACTATCCATCAAATGATTCAACAGCAATACCTATTTGAAAAATATGATGACATAAAGGAAATTATTCGCTATACGTCAGAAATAATCACTAATGAACAACAGATGGGACAAATTTCAGGAGAAGATGAAAAGCTAGATGATATGATCTTTACGTTACTTAAACGAGGGATCAGTACACAAGAGAACTTCTCCTTTGATTCGGCTGTTTCTCATATTTTAGATGAGGTAGGTCCAATACTAATAGAGACAATTGGGTTAGCCATTGATGAATGGAAAAAAGATTTACATTATGATTATTTTTTTCAATCACTAAGAAAATTCATTTCCTGGCAGCCTATTAAAATGAATGAATTACATATTATCCAAGAGAAGAATTTTATCTATTATCAAGAAGACGGTAATCGATATGATTTGCAAAAATTAAGAGAAGTAATTAATCGTTCCCTGATTTATGTTGTTGGTTTAACAGACAATGAGTGGAATATTTCTCCGATTATTGCTTTGGCTCCTAAAAATATTTATATTTATGGAGATGATGAAACCGATGCAAATGTCACAACAATTTTAAATTTATATGATAAACGGGCATATTTTTTACCAAAGCAATTGTTCCCATTTTATGCATTTAAAGAACAATAATTGCAATCGGTAATTATTTTTGTTATAATTTTTTTAATTTAATAAGTAAATATTTTAGCATAGAAAAGAACATGATTATTTGAATGCAAATAGAAAGAAAAAGAAGTCTTTGGCTGTGAGCTTCTGCTATATGTGCAAATAATTACCATCTTGGAGCTTTACAACGGAATTTTTCAGTATGTTGTAACGTGTGCTCGCGTTAAGGGTGAATGAAGAATTCATCATTTTTGTTATGTTTGAATAAAAATGAGGGTGGAACCACGTATATTTCACGTCCCTTGATAGTAGGGGGAGACGTGTTTTTTTATTTTTAATATGTAAAATTTAAGGAGTGAATGAATAAATGATTACAATGATATTTCCAGATGGCAATTCAAAAGAATTTCCGGTAAATACGACAGGAGAGGAAATTGCCCAATCTATTTCACCAGGTCTAAGAAAACAGGCTTTAGCAATTAAATTAGATGGAGAATTCCTTGACCTAACACGACCGCTAGAAATGGGCGGAAAAATTGAGATTATAACGAATAAAATGCCAGAAGGTATTGACATTATGCGTCATTCAACAGCTCATTTATTAGCCCAGGCTGTGAAACGTTTGTATGGTGATGTGAAATTTGGGGTTGGTCCTGTCATTGATGAAGGATTTTATTATGATATGGATTTGGAACATTCAATCACACCAGAGGATTTACCGAAAATTGAAAAGGAAATGCAACGAATTATTGATGAAAATTTGTCTATTGAACGGGTGGAAGTGTCACGAGATGAGGCTATTGACATGTTTCGTGAGATTGGTGATGAGCTAAAAATTGAGCTGATCACCGATATTCCCCAAGATGAGAACATTACGATTTACAAACAAGGGGAATTTTTTGACTTATGTCGTGGTGTTCATGTGCCTTCAACGAGTAAAATTAAAGCATTTAAACTTTTAAGTATTTCAGGGGCATATTGGCGTGGTGATAGTAACAATAAGATGCTACAAAGGATTTATGGTACCGCTTTTGAAAAACAGTTTGAAGTGGAAGATTATGTCAAGTTGTTACAAGAAAGAAAAGAACGGGATCATCGTAAATTAGGTAAAGAATTAGAATTATTTACAGTATCCCAAAAAGTAGGACAAGGATTGCCACTATGGTTACCAAAGGGAGCAACGATTCGTCGTATTATTGAAAGATACATCGTCGATTTGGAGGAGAAGTTAGGTTATGATCATGTATACACACCCGTATTAGGAAGCGCAGAATTATACAAAACAAGTGGCCATTATGATCATTATCAAGAAGATATGTTTCCGGTGATGGATCTCGATAATGAAGAATTATTTTTACGTCCAATGAATTGTCCCCATCATATGATGGTATTTAAAAATAATTTGTACAGTTATCGTAATTTACCAGTTCGAATTGCTGAATTAGGGATGATGCATCGATATGAAATGTCCGGGGCTTTAGCCGGACTACAACGTGTTCGTGGGATGACATTAAATGATGCCCATATTTTTGCCCGTCCTGATCAAATGAAAGATGAGTTTGTTAGAGCAGTGGAGCTCATTATTGAGGTATATAAAGATTTTGATATTACGGATTACTATTTCCGTTTATCTTATCGTGATCCAAAGGATACTGAAAAGTATATTGATAATGATGAAATGTGGGAAACAGCACAAAAGGTGTTAAAAGAAACAATGGATGAATTGGAGTTACCTTACGTTGAAGCAATTGGTGAGGCAGCATTTTATGGGCCTAAGTTAGATGTTCAGGTAAAAACTGCATTGGGCCATGATGAAACATTATCAACCGTACAGCTTGATTATCAAGTGGCAGACAGATTTGACCTAACATATATTGGGGAAGATGGAAAACAACATCGACCGATGGTTATTCACCGTAGTATTGTGTCAACAATGGAACGATTTGTTGCCTATCTAATTGAAGAATATAAAGGGGCATTTCCGGTATGGTTAGCACCGGTACAGGTTCAAGTTATACCTGTTTCACCAAATGCGCATTCAGAGTATGCGAATAAAGTAGTAGACCAACTCAAGTTTGCAGGGATTCGGGTAGAAGCCGATGTTCGGGATGAGAAGATCGGTTATAAAATTAGGGAAGCACAAACTCAAAAAATTCCTTTTGCTTTAGTGCTTGGTGATAATGAAATGGAATCAAACGGTGTTAATGTACGTCGTTATGGCGATAAAGACACTGTATCAATGAGTGTAGAGGAGTTTTTACAAATGATTGAACGGGAAATAATCGAAAAAAAGAGCGTGAAATAACTTTTGATTGACTATCATACAGCTTTCTGTTATTCTATATTGGTGAGTGAATTAAATCACATATGATCTAATTGACAAGTAGGAGCACCCGCTTCTCACCTGACCGACACTTTCGAGTTGTTGGCTGGTTTCAATCAATCTTACAAAAGTGAGAGTAAATGTGGGTGTATACGTATGCCCGCATTTTTATTTTTTTTAAAAAGCTCATCTTCTTGTCTTAACGGATCAAATATATTCGGAGGTGGCTAGATATTAGCAAAGAGATGAACGTGAATGAAACGATTCGTGCAAGGGAAGTTCGACTTATCGATGCGAATGGGGATCAATTAGGAGTGAAACCCCGCGCAGAGGCACTAGAATTAGCTCAAAAGAGGAATTTAGATCTCGTATTAGTAGCACCGGGGGCGAAACCACCAGTTTGTCGTATTATGGACTATGGTAAGTATCGCTACGAGCAACAAAAGAAAGAAAAGGAAGCACGGAAAAAACAACGTGTTATTAATGTAAAAGAGGTTCGTTTTTCTCCTAGTATTGGGGATCACGACTTTAACACAAAATTGCGTAATGCACGTAAATTCCTAGAAAAAGGGGACAAAGTAAAGGCTTCTGTTCGTTTCAGGGGTCGAGCAATTACACATAAAGATCTTGGTCAAGAAGTATTACACCGACTTGCGGAAGAAGTAAACGATATTGCGTCCATTGAATCAAAGGCAAAAATGGAAGGGCGCCAAATGTTTATGATTCTTGCTCCATCGACTGAAAAGTAAAGTCAATGTATCTTGTATCATTGGAAATTTTGTAATGATGAAGGAGAGAATAAATAATGCCAAAAATGAAAACACATAAGGGTACACAAAAACGATTCAAAAGAACGGCCTCAGGCAACTTGAAACGTTCACATGCTTATACAAGTCACTTATTTGCGAACAAATCGCAAAAACAAAAACGTAAACTACGTAAGCCTGGAATGGTTTCTAAAGGTGATTTAAAACGTATAGATTCTATGTTACCTAGATAGGTATTATAACGAATTATAAAGAAATTTTAATTTAGTCATTGTAGGAGGGAATTTTATGGCACGTGTAAAAGGTGGATCAGTCACACGCCAACGTCGTAAACGTACTTTAAAATTAGCAAAAGGATATTATGGTGCAAAACATGCACTGTTTAAATCTGCAAAACAACAAGTAATGAGATCGGGTCAGTTTGCTTATCGTGACCGCCGTCAAAGAAAACGTGAATTCCGTAAATTATGGATTGCACGAATTAATGCAGCAGCCCGTTTAAATGATATTTCATACAGTCAGCTAATGCATGGTTTGAAAACTGCTGGCATTGATATTAACCGTAAAATGTTATCTGATTTAGCTGTTCATGACGAAAAAGCTTTTGCTGAATTAGTTAACAAAGCGAAAACAGCATTAAACTAATTAAGAAACTGGAAGATAATACCCCATTGTCTTCCGGTTTTTTTAATTTATAAGGGACTTTTTTATATTCATAAATTCCCTATAACTGGCAACATTTGTATATAAAATATATATTTTCTTAACTGCTATGTTATATTTCTAAAAAAGTTATTTAATGTTTAAAAATGGCTAGAAATGCTACAATAATTAATGAAGGAGGGCGAGTAACCATTGAATTGGGAAACACTTTTTTCGATGCAACATAAATTAGATACATATATTGAACAGAATCACCAAGTAGAGGGAAAAGAGTTAATTGAGGAAAAAATTTTAGCGTTGTTGGTAGAATTGGGTGAATGTGCTAACGAAACCCGATGTTTTAAATTTTGGAGTACAAAAGGAAAATCAGAACAGGCTATTATTTTAGAAGAGTTTGTCGATAATATTCATTTTTTACTATCGATTGGTCTTGAAAAAAACTATGCATTTAAAAAATTTGAATTTATAAAAACAAATCGAACGGAAACAGAACAATTTAATAACGTCTTTAGCCATTGTTTGTCATTTTATCATAAACAAACAGAGTCTAATTATATATTGTTATTTGAATCTTATTTGCAGCTTGGTGATTTACTAGGATTTTCAGAAGAAGACATACTTAATGCATATGTCAAAAAGAACAAAGTGAATTTTGAAAGACAAGCCCAAGGATATTAATTAAAGGAGAATTTACATGTCTAAACTAGATAAAACATTAACCATGTTAAAGGATTTAACAGATGCCAATGGTATTTCGGGTCATGAAAAAGAGGCTCGAGATGTGATGGAAAAATATATTAAAGATGCTGCTGATGAAGTTTATACTGATCATTTAGGTAGTTTGATTGCGAAAAAAAATGGCAATGTAAACGGTCCGAAAGTAATGGTTGCCGGGCATCTTGATGAAGTGGGTTTCATGGTAACCCGGATTGATGACAAGGGATTCCTTTATTTTCAAACAATAGGTGGCTGGTGGAGTCAGGTCATGTTGGCCCAACGTGTAACAATCATGACAACTAAAGGAAATTTAACTGGTGTCATCGGTTCAAAACCACCACACATTCTAACAGCGGAGGCACGTAAAAAACCTGTTGAAATTAAAGATATGTTTATTGATATTGGTGCATCTAGTAAAGCGGAGGCTGAGCAATTTGGTGTCCGTCCAGGTGATTCCGTTGTGCCATATTTTGAGTTTACACAAATGAACAATGAAAAGATGTTATTAGCAAAAGCATGGGATAACAGAATTGGTTGTGCCATTGCTATTGAAGTATTAAATCAATTACAAAATGTTGACCACCCAAATGTTGTCTATGGTGTAGGTACCATTCAAGAGGAGGTAGGATTAAGAGGAGCAAAAACCTCTGCTCATTTAATAGAGCCTGACATTGCATTTGGTGTTGATGTTGGTATTGCTGGTGATACACCAGGGATTACGGCTAAGGAAGCGGATAGTAAATTAGGTGAAGGTCCTCAACTCATTTTATATGATGCTTCCATGATTTCGCACAAGGGTGTTCGTGATTTAGTCGTTACCACGGCTGAAGAAAATGACATTCCATTTCAATATTCATCCATGGCTGGTGGAGGAACTGATTCAGGGGCCATTCATTTAACAGGAGACGGTGTTCCGGCACTTTCAATTACTGTCGCAACAAGGTATATTCATTCACATGCTGCCATGTTACATCGTGACGACTTTGAAAATGCTGTAAAACTAATCGTTGAGGTAATTAAAAAATTGGATGATGACATGGTGCAAAAAATAAGACGAGCATAATGGTGGTGTATGGATACTTTTTAAATTTTCGGAAAAATAGTGCTTGGGTTTCAGTTTCTTTTATATTTCCGCCGAAAAAGCCAAAGTTAGGAATGGAATTTCGTTTTTCATCACTAACCCTGTTGTATAGGTTAAAGTTAGAGATGGAATCTTGTTTTTCATCACTAACTCTGTTGTATAGGTTAAAGTTAGAGATGGAATTTCACTTTACGTCTCTAACTTCGCCTATAAAATTAAAGTTAGGGATGGAATTTTATTTTTCGTCTCTAACTCTGTTGTATAGGTTAAAGTTAGAGATGGAATTTCACTTTACGTCTCTAACTTCGCCTATAAAATTAAAGTTAGGGATGGAATCTCATATTTATTACCAATTCTGTAGAAAAAGTAAAAGTTGGTAATGGAATCTCATATTTCATTACCAATACAGCAGAAAAATGAAAAGTTGGTAATGGGAATCATTGCCCCATTACCAACCATGTAAAAATTACAAATACTTTGGGTGACCTACACTTTTACCTGTTGGCCATAATAATAGTTTAACACTTTTTTCACATAGTTTTGTGTTTCCTTAAAAGGCGGAATTCCACCGTATTTTTGTACATTCCCTGGGCCAGCATTATAGGAGGCCAATGCAAGCTCCAAATTTCCATGATGACGCTTTAACATATTACTAAAATAGTGAGTACCACCGTCGATGTTTTGTGCATTATCGTTTCGATCTGTTACACCAACTTCACGGGCAGTCACGGGCATTAATTGCATTAATCCAACCGCCCCTTTATGGCTCACTGTTTCGGGATTATAATTAGATTCCATTTTAATAATTGAGTGAATTAAATTTTCATCTACACCATATTTATTAGCCGCTTGCAAAATTAAATTATTATACTCTGTTGTTGGTGCTGAATATTTTGCTTGATGATATTCAGGTGTGCTATGTAAAAGTGGACTCAGCGAATTCATATAAGAACCGTATGGGTTATATTGATTTGACACAGCTTCATTCATCATTGGTTGAGGCATATAGTTCATCATCATTGATAAAAGTGATAAATTAAATGGAGATGAATTCATCAATGTCGAATTCACCGGGCTAAAAGGTGATTGCATGGAAAATGTTTGCTCCATTTGTTGCAACAACAACATTCTAAAATCTGTCATCCCATTTAATGACATGGGGGAAGACATAGGTATGGATTGTCTGTTTGTTGGCATTACACTATGTAGAAATAAATTAGGATCTAACTGATTCACTCCATCACCCCATCCAATTTATAACTCTATCATACGATGAAATGGGGTAAAAATCAATTTCACAGTAAAATTTCATGCTAAACAGAAAAAAAGTTTAATACATGCCAATTCTATAAATGTCACTTACCATAAACATTGTCATCATTATTTAAGTTAAGTATGCTTAGATTGTTTGATCCCTTTTTCCAATGCTTCTAACATTTCCATTTTTTCATTGTGATCTGATTGCTGCCAAATCAACTCAAATAATACACCTAAACCCGGTAACATTTTTTCTTCACCAACCTCAATGGCATCGACAATGGTAGCCTCTAATTCCTCCTGATTATTGTTACTAATATTTTGTAAAATTGCTTCACGTAAATTTATGTCCATTTTTCACACTCCATTTACCGTTATTTTTTACTTTCCTTATATAGCAATAGTTTGACCAAGCCTTATGAAAATATGTATGATTAGGGAAAAGTGATGAGGGTTGTGTAAAAACTTGATAACTTCCACACAAAACGAACAAGTTAAATATTGGTCAAAACTACACCAAAGGAAATATCGTGAAAAGTATGATCAATTTTTTATAGAGGGAATTCATTTGGTAGAAGAGGCCTACAAAAGCGGATGGACGATTGAGCGATTAATTTATACGCAGAAGGCTGAGGGAAAGTTACCCTATTGGAGTGAATCGGTATCCCGAATTCTAGTAACTGATCAAGTATTTAAACATATTGCGAAAACAATCCAGCCTCAGGGAATTGCTGCTATTGTAAAAATGAAAACTTGGAATATACCTAGCGAACAATATACGTTATTAATTGATGCTGTTCAGGATCCGGGAAACTTAGGAACATTAATTAGAACAGCGGATGCTGCGGGGTTTTCAAAAGTTATTTTAGGAAAAGGAACCGTAGATTTATTTAATGAAAAAGTAATTCGTGCAACACAGGGATCAATATTTCATCTTCCCATTATACAAAACGATTTGCACGTGGAAATCACTCGGCTACAAAAACGTGGTGTCACCATTTTAGCAAGTACGTTACATGAAAATTCAATTCCATACCATCAGTATCATGTTGAGGGATCTGTTGGTATAATTGTTGGCAATGAAGGTGCCGGTATTAATGAAGAATTCATCAACATGGCTAATCAATGTATTAAAATTCCCATCTATGGTAAAGCTGAATCATTAAATGTTAGTATAGCGGCGGGAATCTTAATGTATCATGTAAGAAAATAATTGCATCTATCCGTATTGTTATATATACTAGTATTAGTTTTTATATTAAAAGGCTTTGAAAGAGCAAAATATCAATCGTCTAATATGATTTAGGAAGGAAATAACGTGACTGCAATTATTTCTATCATATTGATTTGTTATGATTCACTCTTGAGCTGACACGGTAATCGTGTTCTGGATGAACAATCCATTATCAAATTGAGTTGGATACATTGATGTATCAACAAGGGTGGTACCGCGAATAACCTCGTCCCTTTTTTAGGAACGGGTTTTTTTTATTGAAAAAATCAGCCAATAATATGATGGGTTTATTTGATTGATAAGGAGGAAATCAGAAAATGAAAGAGAAATTACAAACATTACAAGGGGAAGCATTAAGTAATATTCAAAAGGCTTCATCTTCGGAAGCTGTTCAACAAGTACAAGTTTCCTTTTTGGGAAGAAAAGGCTCAATCACAGAGGTTTTACGGGGCATGGGTAAGTTGTCTAAAGAAGAACGCCCTGTCATAGGGGAGCTAGCAAATAAAGTTCGGACAACAATTCAAGCTGCAATTGATGCAAAAAAAGAAACACTGGAGTTTCAGGAGCTTGAAAAACAACTCGCAACGGAATCAATCGATGTCACACTACCGGGACGACCAGTTAAAGTAGGTGGGAGCCATATATTAACGTCAATCATCGAGGAAATTGAGAATCTATTTATCGGTTTAGGTTATGAAGTGAAGGAAGGGCCTGAAGTAGAAACTGATTATTATAATTTTGAGGCGCTAAATTTACCGAAGGGTCATCCGGCTCGAGATATGCAAGATACCTTTTATATAACGAATGAATTGTTGCTACGTACACATACGTCACCAGTTCAGGCGAGAACGATGGAATCACTAAAAAATAATGAACCAATCCGAATGATCTGTCCTGGAAAAGTTTATCGTCGGGATAATGATGATGCCACTCATTCACATCAGTTCACGCAAATAGAGGGGCTTTATGTTGATAAAAATGTTCGCATGAGTGATTTGAAAGGAACATTAAATGTATTTGCGAAGAAAATGTTCGGTGATGATCGAGAAATTCGCTTACGACCGAGTTTTTTTCCATTTACAGAGCCATCAGTAGAAATGGATATTTCGTGTAAAGTGTGTGCTGGTGAAGGATGCTCGGTTTGTAAACAATCAGGTTGGATTGAAATATTAGGGGCGGGAATGGTTCATCCAAAAGTATTAAAAATGGCAGGATATGATCCTAACATTTATACAGGTTTCGCTTTTGGAATGGGGCCAGATCGAATTGCCATGTTAAAATATGGTATTGATGATATCCGTCAATTTTATACGAATGATGTACGATTTTTACAACAATTTTATCAAGCGTAATAGGAGGAAATCAATTGTTAGTTTCATTAAACTGGTTAAAACATTATGTTGATTATGGATCACTTACAGCAGAACAATTAGGGGAGCTAATTACAAAATCAGGCATTGAAGTTGATGGCATCGATTATGTTAGTACTGAAAAAAGCGAAAATGTTGTCGTTGGTTATGTGGTTGAATGTGAGAAACATCCAAATGCTGATAAACTAAATTTATGTCAAGTGGATGTAGGAGATGACACATTACAAATAATTTGTGGTGCACCGAATGTAGCAAAAGGTCAAAAAGTGGCCGTTGCCAAGCCGGGAGCAGTTTTACCGGGTAATTTTAAAATAAAAAAAGTTAAGTTACGTGGGATTGAATCGAATGGGATGATTTGTTCCCTGAAAGAATTAGGCGTCCAAGAAAATTATATTCCCGAACAATTTGCTGAAGGGATTGCAGTATTACCTGAAGACGCAAAAATTGGTACCTCAGTTGAAGAATTGCTAAATTTAGATGACGCTATTTTAGAGTTCGATTTAACACCTAACCGTGCAGATGCCTTAAGTATGATCGGAGTTGGTTATGAAGTAGCTGCCATTTTGGATAAGGAAATTACTTTGCCAAACCCAGAAATAGAGACGATGGAAGAAAATGTAGCAGAATATGTATCAGTTTCTGTAGAAGAGGATGATTTATGCCCATATTATGGTGCATTCGTTGTTAAAGATGTAAAAATCGAAGCCTCCCCATTATGGATGCAAAATCGCTTACTTGCGGCAGGAATTCGTCCTATTAATAATGTTGTTGATATTACAAATTACGTACTACTAGAATATGGACAACCATTACATGCTTTTGATTATGACCTCCTTGGATCAAAAGAAATAGTCGTTCGTCGAGCAAAAGATGGTGAAAAAATGATCACCCTAGATGATAAAACTCGTGCCTTAACAACTGATAATCTGCTTATTACAAATGGTAAAGAAGGTATTGCCCTAGCAGGAATCATGGGAGGAGCAAACACAGAAGTAAATGAGGATACAAAAACGGTATTAATCGAAGCAGCATTATTTAATCCGTCTATTGTACGGAATGCAGTGAATGAAACAGGCTTACGAAGTGAAGCAAGTACACGATTTGAAAAAGGAATTGATCCCTATCGTGTACGTGAAGCGGGACTTCGTGCATGTGAGCTTCTTGTAAAATATGCTGATGGGAAATTAGTTGATGATGCAGCTGAATTTAATCATTTATATGTTGAGGAAATAGAGATTTCACTTAATAGTGTTGAAGTCAATCGTCGATTGGGAACGGAAATTTCAGTGTCAGCGATGGCTGATATTTTCCGCAAATTGCGCTTTGACTATACTGTTGATGGTGAAAATTTTACAGTAACAATACCTCCACGTCGCAGTGACATTACAATTTTTGAGGATATGTTAGAAGAAGTGGCCCGAATTTATGGTTATGATTTATTACCGTATACGTTACCGGCTAATAGTTCTAAGCCAGGTGGCTTAACAAAAGAACAACAATTAAAACGAAACATAAAATCGTATTTACAATCTGTTGGGCTATTTGAAACAATCCAATATTCGCTAACAGATTCAACACAAGTTGGTAAATTTATATCACCACCATTTAATCAGAAAAAGTTATATCCTGTTGCATTAAGTTGGCCGATGAGTGAAGCACACCACTATTTACGCCAAAGTTTAATTCCACATTTATTAAAATCTCTGTCTTATAATTTGGCAAGAAAAGAACAAAATGTGGCAATGTATGAATTAGGGTCAGTCTTTTTAACTCACGAAGAATCAATTTCAGAACAACCTAATGAACACGAACGATTAGCAGGGGCTGTAACAGGTATGTGGGTTGATCACAAATGGCAACAATCTTTTGTGAGGGCTGATTTTTACGTAGTTAAAGGAATTGTGGAAGGATTATTTAACTATTTAGGTATTGACTGTCAATTATTCCCGACAAAATTAAATGAAATGCATCCTGGAAGAACAGCTGAAATTGCTATTGGAGAAGAAGTTGTCGGTTTTATTGGACAGGTTCATCCCCATCTTGCGAAACAATTAGATTTAAAGGAAACTTTTGTATTTGATCTAGATGTTGAAAAATTATTACAACATGCAAAAAGTGACTTGTTATATCTGGCAGTCCCCCGATATCCAGCAATAAAAAGAGACTTAGCTTTTGTTATTAATCGTAATGTGGATGCTAATCAAATAAAGTCGGTCATTGAACAAGTCGCTGCACCACTTGTGAAAAAAATAGAAATATTTGATGTTTACGAAGGTGAGACTTTAGATCAAGAAAAAAAATCAATTGCTTTTCATCTACATTATCAACATGATGAAAGAACGTTAACTGATCAGGAAGTAGATGAATCCATTCAACATATCATGTTAGAAATGGAACAACAATTTGACGCTTATGTTAGAACAGAATAAGTTACCCACATAAAATGCTATAAAAAATATTAACTGGAAAAGAGGGCATTCTTAAACCTTTTATTCCAGTTAATTTTTTTAATATATCGTTAATCAGTGCGAATGACTAAAATAACATCCTTTGACTATAGTAGGGGAAACAAAAAATAAGTAATTAATTTTTTTGAGTGGATTTCCTTACGAGTTTAGCTGAAAAAAGGACAAGTTCACCATAAGGCAGTTACTGCAATAATGAACGAATGTGCATTTTAACAGGTGTTACAGGAACCTGTAGTGGTGAAAATGCAAGTCAACGGACTTAAAGATAAAATATTAACGAATTTCTTCGGGAATAATAAGGGCCATGACAAGATAGGCAATAATAGAAATTGGTAGCAGGATAAATAGAATCCTCACAAGCAACGAAGACATATTTAATTGTTTTGCAATTCCCCCACATACTCCAAATAATATTCGATCATCAAGTGAACGCGTTAAGCCATTCATTTTTTACCTCCTAGAATAACCTTATTCATGAAACGATGGTGGTAACGGAGCTAATTTTCTATTATGATATAGCAATGGTTCTTCATTATTTGCCTGAATGTCTATCACTTCACCAATTAGTGTTAGGTGATCACCAGCATGTACTTGTTTATATAAGGTACATTGTAAAGATGCAATTACATTGTCAATGATTGGTAGATTGTTTTTAGATAGTTGCCACGGACAATTTTTAAACCGACTCTCCTCTTCACCAGATGAAAAAATATAAGCAAGGTCTACCTGGTCTTTACGTAGAATATTAATAGCAAATTTATCGGCTTTACTAAATGCTTTGAACGTTGATACGTGACGATCAATACTCCATAATACGAGTAGTGGATCAACTGATACGGATGCAAATGAATTAACAGTTAAACCAGTAGGAACATTATTCTCATCAATGGTTGTGACAACTGTTACACCTGTTGGATAATTAGCCATCGCATTTTTGAAGGTGTTAATCATCTCTTGTTTATTAGTCAATTTGTCAGCTCCTAATACGTAAAATATTCTCTAATGTATAAGTATAGCATTGTCGATTACTTTGTTAAATGAATTAGTTTAAAGATAGATTTATAATCAATTTAAATTAAAGTTTAAGGTTTGATGATCAAAAATCCTATCTATTTCTAGAATTTCCAGCAGGAACATAATGAACAAATATCACTTATCAACATCACTGTTATGAACAGTTATCTCTCCAGCCATATACCATCCCGTCGCTGATATTTCATCTTTTACAGCTAAATTAATTTCAGGAATATTCCCATTGGCAGTATTAACGATGGCATATGATAGAACATAATTTCCATTAGGAACATCAGGAATATTTATATTTGTTTTATAAACAAAATCTTTCCCTTTTATCCATTCAGAAGGGTCTATTTCTGTTATATGAACAAGTACTGGTTTTTGCATTTCAGGATTTAAAAATGCATAAGCAACTTTATATTTATAATTCCATGCTGGACGATCATTGGGGATTCTCCCCAAACCCGTGTTTTTCCACGTGCTCGTTATTTGCATTGATTCATTGGATAAAACGACATTACGATATTTGAATGATACAGGCACGAACCGATAACCACCATTTACAATAAAGTCATCAACTAAATCTTCATGATTCATCCATTCTCTAGCATCCTCAGGGACCCGAAGGTCAAAAGTATTTGCCCGGGATGCCTTAGCATCATTTAAACTTGCTTCTAACATATCGCGTATCGTTGTAAAAGGGTTACCCGCGGAATCCATATATCCTTCAAAATCATGGGCAAAATAGTTCCATCCATTCTCTGCAAGAAGTGGGATTCCATCAGTTATCATTTGATTTTCATAATATAAAACATCTTTTGCCTTAAAATATTTTGGCATTCCTAAGCTATCACGTCTTAACACATCATATAAATTCTGTTCAACTAATGATTCGGAAAACTTATCTTTTGCCCCCCTTGCTGGGCACCTAATAACACTTCATCGAACGAGTTTCTATATGCTTTTGTAATACTGTTTAGGCTACTATTTACACTTTTTAAGTTCATTATTTGGTCTATATTTTTTACTAAAGATTGGTTTGGCTGATGTAAAAATAAATGATTTGGTTGAAAAAAAGACGACAATAACTGAAGACTAAGGACCAACAGTCCATTGCCACTTTCCTTCAAGGGTAGAATAAATTCCCTACGTATATTATGAACTTCCCCCCACCAGCCGATTCACATTCCATCGATATAGTTGACAACTGCTGGGTCGTTATATTTTTTGCCGAATTGGGCTATAAAAGTTGTGTATTTTTCTAAAAATACGGGATCATTTACATAAGGGGTCCAGTATGAGTTGACGAATCCTTTTGCACCTGCCTCCTTTACATAATTCGGGGTTGCTTGCTGCCATGAATCTTGACTATCCGTATAGACACGAAAAGCAAGTTTTAAATCCCTATCTAATGCCCCTTGAATTAACGCTTGATAATCTTCGTCTCCATCCCAAGCAAACTCTCCTTCATCCATTTCAAAAAATGACCATGGGGCACGTAGATAAAAAATATTTGCTTTTTCTGTGGCCCCAGAACGATCAAATGCATTCCAGAATAATGTAGGATTGAACACACATTTATTATCATCTGGAAAACTTCCATCCGTCATTTGTCCAAAGGCATCACAATATAACACCCATCCCATTCCCGGGTTTTTTACAAGTCCAGAAACTTTTTCTGTTGGATAATATGTATGAGAGGAAGCAATTATTACATTAGGAATAAGTAAAAAGCAGAAAAAGAAAATTAATAATCCAATTAAAATTTTCTTAAACATCTACATCAATCCCCCACAATACGAACCGAAATCTATCTATCTAATAGTCACCTTAACCTTTTTCCTGATCGAGTTTTTTCTGCTGTTTTACACCTTTTTTATCATCTAAACGTAAAAAAGCACGAATACTAGAAATTGTTACATACTTTAATGGTTCTGGTGGAATTGGTAAAATCCGTCGGTTCACAGCAAAAAAATCCGTCCGTTTAGTGGTTTCTCCATAGAGTAATTCTGTCAAAGTTAGACCATTGTAATTGGATAAAGAAACACCATGCCCCATACAACCAAGACTGTACCAAATGTCATCTCCTAATCTTCCAATTGCGGGAATTAAATCAATCGAGGCCGAGATTGGCCCTCCCCAATGGTGGGTGAATTTAATGTCTCCCAATTGTGGGAAAATCGTCTTCACTTGATTTTGTAGAATCTGATTCATCTCTTCATTTTTATCTTTTGCCTCTAGGGGGCTACCGTAATAATAAAGTGCTTCACTTCCCCCTAATAAAATCCGATTGTCAGGGGTTAAACGATAATAGTGAAGGAAATTACGGGCATCCTCTATTCCAATTCGACGATCCCAATTTAACGATTTAATTTGTTTGTCTGTCAGAGGTTCAGTTAAGGTGATGTATGTATAAATTGGTACTTGTTTGTTTTTTATTTTTTTAAAATCTGATGAGTAGGCATTTGTTGCATAAACTATTTTGTCAGCGGTAATTTTCCCATGTTTGGTGGACACTGTTTTTTCTCGATGATGAACATGGGTCACTTCACTATCTTCATAAATAGTAACACCTAATTTTTCAGCAATTTCTCCTAGTGCCCGAGCTAATTTTGCCGGGTGAAGTAGGGCACAGGTTTCATCAAATCGGGCAGCCAAATAAGTTGGCGAATTAACTAATTCGCGAGTTTCTTTTTCTTCGAGCCATTTAAATTTTTTCATTCCCAATCCAGTAGCAATCTCATATTCTTTCTTTAAATTTTTTAACTCTTGTGGATTCGATGCAATGGTCATCATACCGTGTTGTTCATAATCACAATCTATCTCATATTTTTCAATCATACTTTCTAAATAGGCAACGGCATCTAACATATAGTCATCTGCTGCTTTGGTTTTTTTCCCTCCGTGTCGTAACTTAGTTAAATCCATGGTGACACCAAATAGTCGCATGGAAAAACCAGCATTTCGTCCACTTGCGCCTATACCGGCAATTCCTTTTTCGACGACAGTGACAATTAGATTCGGGTCTTTTTCCTTTAAGTGAATCGCAGTCGATAAACCAGTGAACCCAGCACCGATAATACAAATATCTGCCTTCACATCACCAGACAGTGATGCTCTTGGTGTTATTTCTCCTAGAGATTCTAACCAATAACTTTTGTTTGTGTCCATCGTTTTTTCCATCCCTTTATATATAATTTTTTTAATCCATTAAGTAAAGTGTAGATAGGTACGTTCAAAATAATTGGTTTCAAAAAGTGGATTAGCATCGTTGTAGTAGGGAGCGTTAATCCTTGTTGAAACTAATTGCTCAATATCTAAATCAGCATAAATAATGTCATTTCCAATAGCATTTTCGGTAATTCCAATAATGCCATCACGTTTTTCTGTCATTTCAATTGGGGCAAAAACTCCCGCTTTCCCTGTAAAGTGCATACCCGCAATGGAACCAGTTAATGCTGGTTTTAACCCAAAAACGTATGATTCCTGCACCCGTGGCCAAATACCACGAAGGGCCTTCCATTGTTGATAAGGCTCATTATTTGCGATTGGAATGATCACAATGTTAGCACCTTGATGACGGACTATTCTAAATGTTTCAAAATATGTCGCATCCATACAAATAGGGGTAGCCGTTTTGCCAATTGGCAGGTCTAAAACTTGGAAATTGTCTCCCCGTGCCAACCCAATATCTGCTTCAAAATCTGTTAAATGAACTTTTTGTTGTGTATAAATAATATTTCCTTCGGGATCGATTAATGTTCCGACATTATATAATCTATCAGCTTCTTTATGGAGATAACTTCCAGTAAAAATATATACAGAAAAGTGTTTTGCTAACCGTTTCATCGTATTGACGATCACTTTTTCAGTTGGTTGAGCAAATAAATCAAAAATGACATATAACAATCGGTTATCGTTTGATTCGGTTAAATGATTTTTGTTTTTTCGTTTTGTCGGTAGAGTAATACGGTTTAAAAAATAATTGATGAAACGAAAAAAGGGAATAACACCAAATAAATCAAAAAAGATATACTCTGGAAAAATGACGTATGTAGCACCATTTTTCGTGGCATTTTCAACAAATGAATAAATAGTATCGATAAATCGTTTTACTTTTCTTACTGGTTTAATTGATTTTTGAATAACAGCAACACGATTTTCAATTTTGTCAAATGTCATATCTAGCTGACATTTACTTTGTAAATAGTCATCTACAAGTTGATGATGTAAACGTTTACGAAGATATAAAGCAAAAAGTCGCCTCATAAATTGTTGCTCCTTTAAAATATGTCTTTATAAGCATTTATATTAAGTTGGTCTAATGGTCGAAAGATCACGTCATTTGTTAACGATTCTTTTTTTATTTCTATATGAATGATGTTCCCCTGATCATGTTCACGTACTAACATCCCATCGTTATTTTTCGTCAATTCTATCGGGGCATGGATGATAGATTCACTATTAAAAATTTCATTATTAAATTCACCTTTTAAACCACTTTCAATAGCATACAATGTATTTTGTTGAACATTTTGCCACAAACCACTTAATTGACGCGAGAAATTCCCCGAATCCAACATAGCGACAGGTGAAATGATGAGATCAACTCCAGATAATTTAGCATAACGAATGACTTGTGGATAAAACGTATCTGTCGATACGACCAAAGCTACTATCATATTGTTCAATTGAACAAATTGCAAATCGCTACCACGAGTTAATCCAAGGTCACGTTCCCAGTTTGCTAAATATAACTGTCGTTGTTTTAAAATCACTTCACCATTTTGGATCAGGTAGGCAGTATGATAAGTACCGCTAGCAGACTTTTCTAAAAAACTTCCGGGACATATGACTAAATCTGTGAAGCTTTTTGAACAACGGAGGAGATAATCTGTGACTGTAAAATGATCTTGTTCGTAAATTTCATGAACCAGACCTGGAAAAACAAGTAATTGTTGCTTTGTCTCTTTTGCTTGCACAAGAACGTCATCAATAAATGAAGGGATATTTTCAGTTGTTATTTGCTCATTCCATATGACAGATGACACTTTCAAATAAATTACCCCCTAACCTATTTGACTCCTTTGTTATATTTTAGCGCAAAAGTGATTAAAAAAGTAGTACGACAAATTATAAATAGTTTCTTGCCTTTTTCGTATTGGCAAAGTGTACCTTGGCTATGTTTTTTAATACATCTTCACCTTCGCTACGTATCAATCCAGCAATTTGCTTATCTACTGCTTGTGAAGCCCCTTTTAAGAGGGTGACACCTATTTCATTAGACAATCGCTCCATTTCTTGTAAAAAACGTATTCGGGCAATTACTGATGCCGTAGCGACTGCAATAGAATAATTTTCAGCTTTTGTCATAAAGAATGTCTTTTCAGGTAATGTTAAATTTTCCGCTGATAAGTGATTAATAAATGTGTTTGGCTCACAAAATTGATCAATCACAATTCCTTCATATGAAAAGTCTTTGATTTTTTTCATTAGTTGTTTAATTACATGATAATGAAGCATTGTTTTCATTTTTCCTTGGGTCCAACCTTGTTTTTGTAATTTATTATATTTTAAATTATCTAAAACCATTGAAGAATAAGGAATATTCATTTGCATTAATTGCTTTGTTAATTCATAAATTTGCTTGTCTTGTATTTGTTTAGAATCTTGAATTCCGATACTTTTTAATGTTTCAATTTGATCTTTATGTACAAAAACAGCACAAGTTGTGACAGGTCCGAAATAATCTCCTGTGCCGGATTCATCTGAACCTATATGATTATTGGAAAAAATAGAATCGGACGGTATAAATTCTGATGGTTGCATTGAAAATAATAATTGTTTATCATTAGTTTGTTCGGGGGATGACCACTTTTTTAGTTCTGCTAGTGGATTTTTCCCTTGAAATAACACTTTACCACTATGGTATGCAGTAACGTTTGCATCATTTGTCTTTGCTCGAAACACAGCCCCTGGGGGTGAAGCAACTTTAAATTTCTCATAATAAATTCTCATTTTCTCGATTGTTGAGGTTGAGAATGATACTACTTTTTGAGACAATAGGAACCCTCCTAAATGAAAAGTCAGATAATTTACTCGAATCAATATTTTTCTAGTATCTATATTTGTCAATTCATGTTAAAATTAAGTGTACCATTTTATTGGGAGGAACGTTAGTGTGACGGAGAAAAAACGAAATAAAATTACTGTAACGATACATAATAAATCGTATACTATCGTTGGTAAAGAGTCGAGAGATCGTGTTTTACTAGTTGCTAGCCTTGTCGATGAAAAAATGGAGGAGATTAATCACTCCAATAAACATTTAGACACAGCCCGCTTGGCGGTATTAACGGCTCTGAACACGATGAATGACTATGTAAAATTAAAAAAAGAATATGATGAATTAATGATACTATTAGAAGAGGATAAATAGCAGATGATAACTTTTTTACTATTACTTTTATTATTAATTGGTTTTTTTATCGGTTTAAAGCGTGGACTTATTTTACAATTATTTCACCTATTCGGATTTATCATTTCCTATATTGTGGCGATGATTTATTTTCGGAAATTGGCAGGATCCCTGTCATTGTGGATACCATATCCCGAATTAAATAATGAAGGCTGGGCTGCATTTCTTAATAGTATGCCATTAGAAAATGCTTTCTATAATGCAGTTGCCTTTATGATAATATTTTTCATTACAAAAGTAGTTCTACAAATTATTGCTTCCATGCTAGATTTTGTCGCTAGATTGCCATTATTAAAATTAGTGAATAAATCTCTTGGTTCATTTCTCGGTTTTATTGAAATATATTTAATTTTGTTTTTATTTCTTTATGTCGCCGCATTATTACCAGTGGAAAAAGTACAAAACTTACTGGAATCATCCCGACTGGCAATGTGGATGATAAAACATACACCGTTTTTATCAAAAGCGATTGAATCACTTTGGTTTACCGAAATGTTAAGTAAATTGTATAGTTAAGGAAACAATAAAAAAACTGATGCCATGATCATAATCGAACCATGAATCAGTTTTTTTCATGAAATGATTTGGTGAAAAACTTTAATGGGTGATAAATATGACTATCAATAAAAAAGACATCATTCGTTTATTGGAAACTATTGCAACATATTTAGAATTAAAAGGAGAAAACCCCTTTCGTATTGGCGCTTATCGTCGGGCGGCTTTAGCACTTGAAAAAGACGTTCGATCCATCCAGCAAATCGATGATTTTACAACAGTAGAAGCCATCGGTAAGGGTACGAATGAAATTATTACTGAATTTATTCAAACTGGTGAATCATCATTTTTAAAAACGTTAGAATCGGAAGTGCCTAGGGGGCTTATTCCATTATTGAAATTGCCAGGACTTGGTGGGAAACGTCTTGCAACATTGTATCAACAACTGAACATTACAGATGCTGACAGCCTAAAACAGGCTTGTAAAAGTGGTAGTATTCAACAGGTAAAAGGTTTTGGTAAAAAAACAGTAGACAATATTTTACAAGGATTAGAAGAAATTGGGAGCCGTCCTGAAAGAATCCCCATTCACGATATGCTATATTTAGCTAAGACAATCGAACAATACTTGAAACAGATTCCAGAAATTAATCGTTTCAATATCGCTGGAAGTGTCCGTAGATTAGAGGAAACTGTTAAGGATATTGATTTTATTATTGCCACTGATGATCCGGAAAAAGTGAAAGCAGCGATTTTAAATATGGACAATATTAAACAAGTTATCGCTGATGGTGACACAAAGATATCATTTGTCATCGCTTCGGAATATGATATTCAAATTGATTTTCGTTTAGTTGATGATAAAGAATATGCAACCACTTTACACCATTTTACGGGGTCTAAAGATCATAATGTTTTAATGCGTCAACTTGCCAAACAACGTCAAGAAAAAATTAATGAATACGGTGTGGAAAAAATATCAACTAATGAGATTATTCATTTTCAAACCGAAGAACAATTTTTCCAGCATTTTGGATTACATTATATTCCACCAGAACTTCGTCAAGGAATTCATGAAACAGAAAAATTTCAAAAACAGGTTGACCTATTGACACTAGATGCTATTAAAGGTGACCTTCATATGCATACGACGTGGAGTGATGGGGCCCAATCAATGGAGGAAATGGTTTTAAAAGCCCGTGAAATTGGCTATGAATATATAGCAATCACTGACCATTCAAAATTCCTTCGTGTTGCTAATGGTTTAAATGAAAAAAGATTACGTGAACAACGGGAGGAAATTGCCCGATTAAATGAAAAATATGATGATATCCACATATTTGCTGGTGTTGAAATGGATATTTTACCAAATGGACAATTGGATTTCTCTTCAGATTTTTTAAAAGAAATGGATCTTGTAATCGCGGCAATCCATTCAAGTTTTTCTCAAACAGAAACTGATATCATGAAACGGCTCTTCCATGCGTTGGAAAATCCACATGTCGATATTATCGCCCATCCTACAGGTAGAATTATTGGGCGACGTCATGGCTATGCCGTTAATATTGAAAAGTTAATTGAAAAGGCCAAGGATACTAACACGGTATTAGAACTCAATGCCAATCCACATCGTTTTGATTTAGCCCCTTGGGCCTTAGAGTTGGCAAAGGATAATGGTGTAACGATTGCTATCAATACGGATGCACATGTAACAAACACGTTAGCCCATATGAAATACGGCGTAACAGTTGGCCGGAAGGCATGGTTGCAAAATGACCATGTGTTAAATACGTGGGATCTTAAGCGGTTAACTACTTTTTTACAACGGAATCAATAAAGAATACTTAGGGGTAATGATCATGAATGAACGGACATTAAATGTTTTAGAATATAATAAAGTAATGAACTTATTACGTGAAGAAGCGCAAACAATCATCGGGAGAGAATCTATCGATAAAATCATTCCTGCTATTACATTTGAGGAAGTGGCTCAATTACAAAATGAAACGGATGAGGCAGTACATGTGTTACGATTAAATGAAACTGCCCCTTTTTCTTATGTAGAAGATATTAGACCATTACTTCGCCAAAGTGAAATAGGGGGAACGTTAACTCCAGACCAATGTTTAGACATTGCCCAAGTATTATATTGTAGCCGTAATTTAAAACAGTTTGTGTCACAGTTAGAAGAACCATTTCCAATTCTCAAAGAAAAGGTAGAAGCGATTTATTTATTAAAAAAGTTAGAACAAATGATTCATGATAAAATTGATGAACATGGGGAAGTAGTTGATAGTGCATCCACTAATTTATATGCCATTCGTCGATCAATTCGAACAAAGGAGGGACAAATTCGTGAAAGCCTGCAACGGACAATTCGTTCTAAAAGTAAAATGTTATCAGATAACATTGTCACTTTTAGGAATAATCGATTTGTTCTCCCCGTAAAATTGGAGTACAAGAGTGCCATTGGTGGCATTGTTCATGACCAATCATCATCCGGCCAAACGTTATTCATGGAACCGAATGCTATCGTTCAACTAAATAATGAATTACAACAAACAATCGTCAAAGAAAAACTAGAAATTGAAAAAATTTTAAATGCACTAACAGCTGAAATAGCCAATGAAATTTTTAAAATTGCGGAAAACTTTTCAATTATTGGAGAATTAGATGTTATTTTTGCCAAGGCTTCTTTAGCGAACAAAATGCAAGGTACAAAACCAACATTAAATGAAAAAGGTATCATCAATTTGAAGGTGGCCCGTCACCCTTTAATTGCTGAAGAAGATGTTGTTGCAAATGATATTATGTTAGGTAATGACTATCATGCATTGATCATCACCGGTCCAAATACAGGGGGGAAAACTGTCACATTAAAGCTTGTCGGATTATTTGTACTAATGACACAATCAGGACTGCAAATCCCTGCCCTGGATAACGGAGAAATGGCTATTTTCAAAAAAGTGTATGCTGATATTGGGGATGAACAGTCAATTGAACAAAACTTAAGTACTTTTTCATCCCATATGACAAACATTGTCCAAATTGTTAATGCCCTCGATGAAAATTCATTAGTATTATTTGATGAAATTGGTGCTGGAACAGATCCACAAGAGGGTGCAGCGTTAGCGATGGCTATTTTAGATAATGTTATGAAACGAAAGGCAACGGTCATTGCAACGACTCATTATCCTGAATTAAAAGCATATAGTTATGAACAAGAGGGAATGATGAATGCCTCTGTTGAATTTGATGTGGAAACTCTACGTCCAACTTATCGTTTAATTATTGGGATTCCGGGGCGAAGCAATGCGTTTGAAATATCGAAACGGTTAGGTTTGCCAAATCGAATTATTGAGCGTGCAAAACAATACGTTGGTATCGACAGTGAAAACGTGGAAAATATGATTGAAGCATTAGAACAATCAAAGAAAATAGCTCAAAAGGAAGCAGAAAAGGCTCATGAATTATATGAAGAAAATGAACAACTATATAAAACACTTAAAAAGCAATGGCAGCAATTTGAACAGCAACGTGATAAATTATTTGCCGAAGCGGAAGAAAAGGCAGCCCGAGCAGTTCAAAAAGCACAAAAAGAAGCAGAAAGTATTGTTCAATCGGTCCGTGATATGAAGGAAAAAGCATTATGGAAGGAACATGAATGGATTGAGGCAAAAAAATCATTGGAAGAAACACAACCTTCTCTACGCAATGAAAAAGATGAGAAAGGTGCTGTTTCTAATCACCATATTCAATTTGAAATCGGGGATGAAATCAAACATAAAACATTACAACAACAAGGGGAAATTATCGATAAAAAGAGTGACAAGGAATATATCATTCAAATTGGCACAATGAAATTAACAGCAAAAAAACCAGATTTAATACTTTTAAAAAAAGGAAACCAGTTATTGGATGACAATTTAGAATCAACGAGCCGGGTTGTTACAGGGCAACAACCCGTGAAGCTAGAATTAGACATTCGTGGTGAACGTTATGAGGAAGCACTATTAAAATTAGATAAATATATAGATGATGCGGTTGTCAGTGGTTATTCAAGGGTAACGATTGTTCATGGGAAGGGAACTGGTGCATTGCGTAAAGGTGTTGAAAAGTTTTTACAGCAGAGCCCTCATGTTTCATCATTTCGATTAGGGGTAGCAAATGAAGGTGGAACAGGCGTCACGATTATAGAATTGAATTAGTATTCATTTTATGGTAAAATTTTTTTAAACTTACCTTTTACTGACAACTTCTGGAGGGAGACGTCATGGTTTTAGATAAATTAGCAAAAATTTTAATAACAGTTGCCATCGTTTTCGTCCTTGTTGGGATCGTTTATTGGGTCTTATAATTAAATAGTAAGTGAATTGCTACTATAAATGAAATGGGGGATAAAAATGGAAAAAGACAAACCTTGGTTAAAACATTACCCAGAGGAAGTGCCAGCTACATCAACCTATTCAGAAAAGTCTTTACCAAGTTTTTTACTGGAAAGTGGTGAACGTTTCAAAGAAAAGAAAGCGCTTTATTTTATGGGGAAAGAAATGACATTTGGTGAGGTGCTCACAGAAGCGAAGAAGATGGCTCATTTTTTACAATCGAAAGGCTTAAAGAAAGGTGACCGTGTAGCCAATATGCTACCTAATGGACCACAGGCAGTTATCGGTTATTATGGTGCTCTTTTAGCTGGCGGTATTGTTGTACAAGTTAATCCTTTATATACAGAAAGGGAATTGAAACATCAAATTGTTGATTCTGGAGCCACATTTATCATTTGCTTGGATATTTTATTACCACGGGTTGAAAATGTTAAAAAAGAAACTGGTTTAAAACATATCATCGTTGCTAAAATAGCCGATTATTTACCTTTTCCAAAAAATCTTATTTATCCATTTATTCAAAAGAAACAATATAATATTGTCGTAAAAGCCGAAGATTATGAAGATGCCTATGCATGGAAAACAATTATCAAAAATACGAGTGAAAATTACGATCCTGTTGAAATTGATTCTAAGGAAGATCTTGCCTTGCTGCAATATACTGGCGGGACAACCGGAAAACCAAAAGGGGTCATGTTAACACATTTCAATTTAGTTGCTAATGTCGAAATGTGTACGGAATGGATGTATAAATTGAAAGGGCACGATGAAACGGTTTTAGGCGTATTACCTTTCTTCCACGTTTATGGTATGACAACTGTGATGAATTTATCCATTATGCAAGGATATAAAATGGTATTATTACCAAAATTTGATGCTGGTGAAGTGCTAAAAACAATTGAAAAAGAAAAGCCAACCTTGTTTCCAGGCGCCCCGACAATTTATATCGGCTTATTACACCATCCTGATATTCAAAAATATGATTTATCATCAATTGAAGCATGTTTAAGTGGCTCGGCTGCATTACCATTAGAGGTGCAGCAACAATTTGAGAAAATAACTGGTGGAAGGTTAGTAGAAGGTTATGGTTTAACTGAAACTTCTCCTGTAACACATGCCAATAATATTTGGGAAAAGCGAATTAATGGGAGTATCGGTCTCCCGTGGCCAAATACGGATGCGAAAATCGTTAAGGAAGGGACGACAGATGAACTCCCAATTGGAGAAGTTGGTGAAATTGCCATAAAAGGACCTCAGGTGATGAAAGGCTATTGGAACAATGAGGAAGCAACAAAAGAAAGCCTAATTGGTGACTGGTTTTTAACAGGTGATATGGGGAAAATGGATGAAGATGGTTTCTTTTACGTCGTTGATCGTAAATCAGACATGATTATCGCTGGTGGATTTAACATTTATCCACGGGAAGTGGAAGAAGTATTATTTGAGCATAGTAGTATTCAGGAGGCAACGGTTATTGGAGTGCCGGATGATTACCGTGGCGAGACTGTTAAAGCTGTCATTGTATTGAAACAAGGTGAAAAGATTACAGAAAAAGAGCTAGATAAATTTTGTCGTGATAATTTAGCAGCGTATAAGGTTCCAAAACTTTATGAGTTTCGTGATGAATTACCTAAAACAATTATTGGGAAAGTATTAAAAAGGCAGTTGGTTAAAGAATCAATTGAGGCAATGAAGCAGGAAAATTAATTACGAGGGTGAAATTCTTTGCTGAATTTTTAATTGATGAACCTTAATTGACACCACAAAAATTCCGTAATACAATAACTTATGAATGATTAATCATTCATAAGTTATTTTTATTATTAATTTATTAAATTAAATCGAAAATGTCCCGTTGAAATGGAGGGGTTTTATTGGGAAAGGACAAACCTAAATATCACCAAATCATCAATGCCGCCGTTGAAGTAATCGCTGAAAATGGCTATCACTCATCTCAAGTATCCAAAATTGCTACACGGGCCAACGTAGCTGATGGTACAATTTATTTATATTTCAAAAACAAGGAAGATATTCTAATATCCGTTTTTAGGGAAAAGATGGGGGACTTTGTTAACAAAACGATGGAAGCAATTCAAAAGAATGACACAGCTAATGAAAAATTGCGTACCTTAATAGCTATGCATTATGAACAACTTTCCAATTCCCCACATTTAGCCATCGTTACTCAATTGGAGCTACGGCAATCGAAGCAACAATTAAGAATGGAAATTAATCGAGTATTAAAATCTTATTTAGAAGTAATAGACTCAATTGTGATTCAAGGAATTGAAGAGAATGAAATTAGAAAGGATGTGAATCCTAAGCTTTTAAGACAAATGATTTTTGGTACGATTGACGAAACTGTGACGACTTGGGTCATGAAATCACAACGATATTCTCTTAAGGATCAAGTTGATAGTGTACATCAGTTATTAATAAATGGGATAAAGCATCAATGATTCTCATTTTTTATGTTATATATTTAATTTAAGGAGGCTGTCAATGTCAATATTATCATTGGAGGTACAAAATAAGGTTGGTATTTTAACGATAAAAAGTCCACCCGCAAATGCCTTATCGACGTTACTATTGAAGAATTTAGATGAAAAGCTAAAAGAAATATCTGAAGATCGGCAAATTAAAGCCGTTATTTTAAAGGGAGAAGGCAGGTTTTTTTCTGCGGGAGCCGATATTAAAGAATTTACTTCATTACAATCCGCGGATGATTTTGTGAGTTTAGCCCAAAATGGTCAACAATTATTCAATAGAATGGAACAGTTCCATATACCAATTATTGCAGCTATTCATGGTGCTGCTTTGGGCGGTGGCTTAGAATTAGCTATGGCTTGTCACATGCGAATTGTGACGAATAATGCAAAAATAGGTTTACCAGAACTATCCTTAGGTATTATTCCGGGTTTTGCTGGCACTCAACGATTACCTCAATATGTCGGAACAGCGAAGGCATATGAAATGATGTTAACCGCGCAACCCATTAGCGGAGAAGATGCATTCAAGTTTGGTTTAGCAAATCAAGTAGTAGCAGATGACGACCTATTTACAACAGCACAAAAATTAGCAGAACAAATTGCTGAAAAAAGTGGTCCTTCAATTCATAAAGTAATGGAATTAGTCCCATACGCAAAAACAACTTCATTTAATGATGGTGTTAATCAAGAAGCAAAAGCATTTGGAGAAGTTTTTGGTAGTGAAGATGCAAAAGAAGGTGCCCAAGCCTTTATTGAGAAGAGAAAACCAAATTTTCAGGATAAGTAAAGAATGGAGGAATTCAGGTGAACATTTACGTATTATTGAAAAAGACTTTTGATACAGAAGAAAAAATAGTCGTTGAAGATGGGGAAATTCAAGAAGATACAGCAGAATTTATCATCAATCCCTATGATGAATATGCGGTAGAAGAGGCCATCGTTCAACGTGACAAACATGGTGGGGAAGTAACAGTTGTCACGATTGGTGATGAAGATTCGGAAAAGCAATTACGAACTGCATTAGCCATGGGGGCTGATAAAGCTGTCTTGATTAATACAGAGGATGACTTAGAAGAAGGCGATCAGTTTACAACGGCAAAAATTTTAGAAGCATTTTTTGCAGAAAATGAAGCCGATTTAATTTTAGCTGGAAATGTGGCGATTGATGAAGCGAGTGGGCAAGTCGGTCCACGTTTGGCTGAAAGATTAGACATTCCTTATGTAACAACGATTGTTGGACTCGAAATTGATGGGGACACTGCTCACATTGAAAAAGACGTTGAAGGAGACGTTGAAAAAATTGAAACGTCACTTCCGTTATTAGTCACTTGTCAGCAAGGATTGAACGAACCACGCTATCCTTCCTTACCAGGGATCATGAAGGCAAAGAAAAAACCTTTAGAAGAACTCGAAATTGACGACTTAGACCTTGATGAAGATGAGTTAGAGCCAAAAACAGAAACTGTAGATATTTTCTTACCGCCGGAAAAAGAAGCTGGCCGTGTGTTAGAAGGCGAGATCGACGACCAAGTAAAAGAATTGGTTTCTTTATTAAAAAATGAAGCAAAAGTATTATAAATTGATGGGGAGAAAGGAGTTTTTAGCGTGAGTGATAAACTATTAGTCATTGCAGAATCAAGAGATGGAGAATTACGTCATGTAAGCTTTGAAGCTATTGCTGCCGCCAAACAAATGAATGATAATGCAGAAATCGTTGCAGTTTTGTTAGGAAATAAAGGGTTAGACACCCAAGCAAATGACATGATTCACTATGGGGCTGACCGTGCGATTACCGTGACCCATGATAACTTAGAACATTATACATCAGAAGGTTACGGTCAAGCGATTTTGGAAATTATTAATGATGAGTCTCCGACAGGGATTGTCATGGGGCACACAGCAGTCGGAAAGGATGTCACCCCTAAAATTGCAAGCCGTTTAGAATCAGGGCTTATTTCCGATGTGACAGAAATTGACACTAGTGGTGATGAGGCCGTATTTATTCGCCCAATCTACTCTGGTAAGGCATTTGAGAAAAAAGTCATTAAAGACGGGGTTGTTTTTATCACCATCCGTCCTAATAACATTGCAGCACTTGAGAAAGATGAATCAAGATCAGGTGATGTTTCCGCCAAAGAGGTAGATGTGAAAGATTTACGTACAATCATCAAAGAAGTGATTCGCAAACAATCAGAAGGCGTCGACATGTCTGAAGCCAATGTTGTCATTGCAGGTGGTCGAGGTGTGAAAAGTAAAGAAGGCTTTGAGCCATTATATGAATTGGCTGAAGTGTTAGGTGGAGCAGTCGGGGCTTCCCGTGGGGCATGTGATGCTGATTACTGTGATTATTCATTACAAATTGGTCAAACAGGAAAGGTCATTACCCCAGACTTATACATTGCCGTAGGAATTTCAGGGGCTATCCAACATTTAGCGGGAATGAGTAATTCAAAAGTCATCGTAGCAATCAATAAGGATCCAGAAGCGAACATCTTTAACATCGCTGACTATGGTATCGTTGGAGACTTGTTCGATGTCATTCCAAAATTAATTGAAGAACTAAAACAAGTACAATAAAGTGGAATCAAAAATCTGTCACAAAAAACGTGGCAGATTTTTTCATTACTACGTCATGTCGATAATCGATGTATTGGTAGTAAGTTTAAACCTTTATTAGAAAACGCTATTGAGGAAATTAACAAAACTTTCCCTAAGAAAGTGCCTTGAGGTAATGGAATCGACGAATCAAGGAAATTGATGACTTCAAGGAAAGCCTTAAGGTAATGGAAATGATGAATCCAAGAAAATGATCGGGTTAAGGATAGCGTTGATGGAATAGACGTATCGAATAAAGTTAAAATGTATAATGAAACGGATTTAATGAGCAAACTATTAGCAAGGTGTATAGACAGATGATATAATCAATTCAGATTTAATGATGATGAAATGGAGGAATATTTAATGGCAATTGTTGATGTAACTGATCAGAATTTTGCCCAAGATACTTCTGAAGGTTTAGTGTTAGTTGATTTTTGGGCGCCATGGTGTGGACCTTGTAAAATGATTGCACCAGTGTTAGAGGAGTTAAGTGAAGAGTTAGGCGATAAATTAAAAATTGCAAAATTAAATGTTGACGACAACCAAGAAACAGCTGGAAAATATGGGGTAATGAGCATCCCTACATTGTTGTTAATGAAAGACGGTAATGTTGTCGATCAAGTCATCGGATTCCAACCAAAAGAAGCATTAGAAGAACTCGTAAATAAACATGCTTAATAAATTTTTCATTCATTAACAAAATTATCCCTTGTCATGTTACAATTTGTAACGACAGGGGATTTTACTTTTAAGGTACAAATTGAATTAAATTTGAAAATTAAGTGATAAATAATTACAAAATAAAACAAAAAACATTGATTAAATTATACAAGGGGAAAAAACGATGGTGACTTCATTAAAAGAAAAATTAAGTGTTCTACCAATGAAACCGGGATGTTATTTAATGAAAAATAAACATGACACTGTAATATATGTAGGTAAATCTAAATTATTAAAAAACCGAGTACGTTCATATTTTATTGGTGCCCATGATGAAAAAACCCAACGACTCGTTGCAGAAATTACTGATTTTGAATATATAGTTACAAAATCTGAAATCGATGCGTTAATTCTAGAAATGAATTTAATTAAAAAATATGATCCCCGATATAATGTTATGTTAAAGGACGACAAAAGTTATCCCTATTTAAAAATCACAAACGAAAAACATCCCCAATTGCTAATTACCCGAAAGGTTAAAAAAGATAAAGGAAAATATTTCGGGCCATATACGAATGTCATTGCAGCAAAGGAAACGAAAAAATTATTAGATCGACTTTATCCGTTACGGAAGTGCAACAATTCCCCCGGAAAGTATTGTTTATATTATCATTTAGGACAATGTTTAGCATGTAGTGAAATACAAGTATCAGATGAGACTTATGAAAAAATCATACATGAAATTACTCGTTTCTTACATGGTGGATATTCGGATATAAAAAAAGAATTAAAAATGAAAATGTTCGAAGCAAGTAAGCAACTTAATTTTGAAAGAGCCCAAGAATATAGGGATCAAATGAAACATATTGAAGCAGTCATGGAGCAACAACAAGTTGTGTTAAATGAGCAGATAAATATCGATATATTTGGTTATAGTTTTAATAAAGGATATATGAGTATTCAAGTGTTTTACGTTAGGCAAGGGAAGCTTGTAGAAAGGGATGCATCGATTTTTCCTTTTTATCAAGAGGCAAAAGAAGCATTCGTTAGTTTCATCGGACAGTTTTATTTGCGCGAGAAAAATTTAAAGCCAAAACAAATTTTAGTTCCAGTCGGGACAGATGCAGAGTTACTAGAAGGATTATTAGAAGTGGATGTTCATACACCGTTTAGAGGAAAAAAGAAGGAGTTAGTTAAATTAGCAGAAAAAAACGCCAAAATTGCCTTGGAGGAGAGGTTTTCTCTCATAGAATTAGATGAAAAGAGGACAGTTAAGGCGGTAGAACAATTAGGGGAAATTTTACAAATAGATACACCCCATAGAATAGAGGCATTTGATAACTCAAATATTCAAGGGACAGACCCTGTTTCGGCCATGGTTGTATTTATCGATGGGAGAGCCGATAAAAATGAATATCGTAAATATAAAATAACTTCGGTTACGGGAGCAGATGATTATGAAACGATGAGAGAGGTCATTCGGCGTCGCTATAAACGTGTTTTGACAGAAAAATTACCACTCCCTGATTTAATTATCGTCGATGGTGGAAAGGGACAAATGTCTGTAGCCTTAGACGTATTAGAAAACGAATTTAATTTAGCAATCCCAATTGGGGGGCTAGTAAAAGATGAAAAACATAAAACGGCAGAACTATTATTTGGCAGTCCGCCAACAACAATACCATTGGAAAGACGTTCCAATGAATTTTACCTAGTGCAAAGAATTCAAGATGAAGTTCATCGCTTTGCAATTACTTTTCATCGTCAACTTCGGGGAAAAGGGTTAATTCAATCGGAATTAGATCGTATTCCAGGTATTGGCCCTAAAAGACGTAATCTATTACTAACTCATTTTCACTCTATTCAGGCAATTAAGGATGCAAAATTAGAGGAGATAACGAAATTAGGGATCCCAAAACATGTTGCAAATAATATTCATCACCATTTGAACAAGGAAACTGTTGAATGAGACAGTTCAATGGGAATAATTAACGGTCTTTAATCTAATAATAATGTTTTAAATTCAACTCGATATAGCCTTTCATTTGTTGAGACGGTACATTCAGTGACCCTTTGTGTTAAATGTTGAATTGATTCGGCTAAAAATCCCGCCTCCATCTGAAAATCGATAGGGATAGATGATTGCATTTTATGTACGATTGTATCCGCCATTAAATGAAAAAGCATTTGATTCCTTTTGTCTTTTACTAAATCTAATTGTCCCCATTGCAGTTTTTTGAAGACGGCAAAAATATCATCTAAAGAAGTGATGTCTAGCTGTCTAGCTAAGTTTTTCCCTAAATAGTAAAGAAGTGTTTCCTTTTCAGATCCTAGAAAGCCCGGTAAATTAACATATCTTAATATATCCTGTCCAACAGTTTCAGGGGAAAATTCATCAAGGACAGTTAAGGAAATTCGTTTATTATCCATTATATACATCCTTTTACATTTAAAAATATTAGTGCTAAATATCCAAATCCATTATAGCATAAATGGTAAAATTAAATGTTACTTTTTATGTTTAAATGTCATCAATAGTGGTAAATTAATAGGCAAGAGGTGTGCGTTTTCTTGACGAAATTTATCGTTAACAGTACAATAAATATGTTAAGATCCCTTCGTTTTCATTTGATATACATGGGATCATAAAGCTATGTTTTACATAATATTTTAATAAAAATTTAAAGTTAAGGAGGGAGTAACACATGGGAGAACAGCGAGAATATTACATGAGAAGATTACATTCACTTCTAGGTGTTGTTCCAATAAGTATTTTTGTTGTACAACACTTGGTCGTTAACCACTTTATTGTTTATGGGAAAGATAACTTTAATGCTGCGGCAAACTTTATGCAAAGTCTACCTTTTACCTTAGCATTAGAAACATTTATCATCTATTTACCTATTTTGTTCCATGCTATTTTAGGTGTATATATTGTTTTTGTTACTCGTAATAATGTGAAAAGTTACGGGTATTTTCGTAATTGGATGTTTTACTTGCAACGTATCACAGGTATTATCACGTTGATATTTATTGCCTGGCATGTATGGCAAACGAAAATTCAAATCGCATTTTTTGGAGCTGCATTGGATTATACATTAATGGAACAAATTTTAACTCAACCAGCTTATTTCTGGTTTTATATCATTAGTATTATAGCAGTTGTTTTCCATATGGCTAATGGCCTATGGAGTTTTTGTGTATCATTCGGGATTACACAATCACCACGTTCTCAACTCATTGTTACATACGGAACTATTGTAGTATTTTTAGTTGTTTCTTATATTGGTATTAGAACAATTATCGAATTTGCGTACGGAATATAAAATTTGAAATTAGAGGAGGGAGTCATACGATGAGTAATCGAAAAATTGCAGTTGTAGGCGGTGGTCTAGCAGGATTAATGGCTGTAATTAAAGCCGCTGAAGCAGGTGTTAAAGTAGACTTATTTTCAATTGTACCTGTGAAACGCTCTCACTCTGTTTGTGCCCAAGGTGGCATTAATGGTGCGGTAAATACGAAAGGAGAAGGTGATTCTCCTGACATTCATTTTGATGATACTGTTTATGGTGGGGATTTCTTAGCGAATCAACCGCCGGTAAAAGCAATGTGTGATGCTGCTCCAAGTATCATTCATATGTTAGATAGAATGGGTGTTATGTTTAATCGTACTCCAGAAGGATTGTTAGATTTTAGACGTTTTGGAGGAACCCAGCATCATCGAACAGCTTATGCAGGGGCTACGACAGGCCAACAATTATTGTATGCTTTAGATGAACAAGTGCGTCGCTTTGAAGTAGAAGGATTAGTAACTAAATATGAAGGTTGGGAATTTTTGGGCGCTATCATTGATGAGGAAGGTGTCGGTCGTGGTATTGTTGCCCAAGACATTAAATCACATGAAATAAAATCATTCCCATCCGATGCAACGATTATGGCAACAGGTGGACCAGGCATTATTTTTGGAAAATCAACTAACTCTGTAATTAATACGGGTTCAGCAGCTAGCATTTTATATCAACAAGGTGTGAAATATGCTAATGGAGAATTCATCCAAATTCATCCAACAGCAATCCCAGGAGATGACAAACTTCGGTTAATGAGTGAGTCGGCGCGTGGAGAAGGTGGTCGTGTTTGGACGTATAAGGATGGGGAACCATGGTATTTCCTAGAAGAAAAGTATCCTGCTTATGGCAACCTCGTACCACGTGATATTGCTACTCGTGAGATTTTTGATGTTTGTGTGAATCAGAAACTCGGCATTAATGGTGAAAACATGGTTTATTTAGATTTATCTCATAAAGACTCCAAGGAACTTGATATTAAGCTTGGTGGTATTATAGAAATTTACGAGAAATTTGTTGGGGAAGATCCAAGAAAAGTCCCAATGAAAATTTTCCCTGCTGTTCATTATTCAATGGGTGGATTATGGGTTGACTATAATCAAATGACGAATATTCCCGGAATTTTTGCATGTGGAGAATGTGACTATTCCCAACACGGGGGCAATCGTTTAGGTGCTAACTCTTTATTATCCGCTATTTACGGTGGGATGGTAGCTGGCCCTAAAGCCATTGAATATATCGATGGATTGGAAATTCATGTTGAAGATATGTCTACCGAATTATTTGATGCCCGTGAAAATGAAGAGAAAGAAAAATTCGAGGCATTAATGAAGATGGATGGGGAAGAAAATGCCTATCAGCTTCATAAGGAACTTGGAGATTGGATGACAGATAATGTTACAGTTGTTAGAGAAAATGATCGTTTATTAGAAACCGATAAAAAATTAGAGGAATTATTAGAACGATGGGAAAATATTGATATTACCGATACTTCAAGATGGAGTAATCAGGCAGTTATGTTTACTCGTCAGTTAAAAAATATGATTCATTTGGCACGGGTCATTACAATCGGGGCATATAATCGTAATGAGAGTCGTGGGGCCCACTACAAACCAGAATTTCCAGAACGAAACGATGAGGAATTTTTAAAAACAACTATTGCAACATTTGATAGTGAAAAGAATGCTCCAATATTGACATATGAAGAAGTGGATACGTCATTAATTCCACCAAGAAAGCGTGACTACACGAAAAAAAGTGAAGGGAGTAAAAAATAATGGCTGAACAAAAAACAGTAACTTTTATTATTACAAGACAAGACAGCCCTGACTCCGATCCTTATAAAGAAACATTTCATGTACCTTATCGAAAAAACATGAACATCATTTCTGGACTAATGGAAATTCAAAAAAATCCCGTAAATGCACAGGGTGAAAAAACAACACCTGTGAAATGGGATATGAACTGTCTGGAGGAAGTTTGTGGTGCATGTTCAATGGTCATTAATGGTACGGCTAGACAATCTTGTGCTGCATTAGTGGATCAATTAGAACAACCAATTCGTTTAGAACCGATGAATACTTTTCCAGTAGTACGTGATTTAATTGTAGATCGTGAGAGAATGTTTGATGCTTTAAAACAAATTAAAGCATGGATTCCTATTGATGGAACACATGATTTAGGTCCTGGCCCACGGATGCCCGAGAAAAAACGCCAATGGGCGTATGAATTATCAAAATGTATGACATGTGGTGTTTGCCTAGAAGCATGTCCAAATGTTAATGATAAGAATACATTTTTTGGACCTGCGGCTTTATCCCAAGCACGCCTTTTTAACTCTCATCCAACAGGCGAAATGAACAAGAGTGAAAGATTACAAGGATTAATCGAAACAGGTGGCATTGTTGGTTGTGGTAATGCTCAGAATTGTGTTCAAGTTTGTCCAAAAGGTATACCATTAACTACCTCTATTGCTGCAATGAACAGGGCAACAGTCGTTCAATCGTTTAAAAACTTCTTTGGAAGTGACAATGCACATTAAATAAATTGCACTAATAGTTAAGTTTGACCCTAGAAGGATGAAACACAATATCATCTGCCTTCTAGGGTTTTATTCAATTTTGGGTGAGACCTAATGCAAATAGATTATTTTTAAATAAACTCGGGTTATATAAAAATCTTATCATTTGAAATGAAGTTGGGATACTAATATTAAAATGAAACATTATCAATCGTTGTAAAGGTTGTTGACTGGTCGATTTTGGGAATGAAATGAATAATAAGTAATGCGGTATAAAAAAACACAACTTTACTTTTCATTTTTAAGCATTAATATTATAATGGGTGAATAATCATTCATAGAGAGGTAGGTATTTGTATGGGTATTGATAATATGACAGTAGAAGAGATTTTTCAAACAATTGATAAAAAAGTGCAAGAAGATTCTAGTATTATAAAGGATTTGAAAGCATCATATATGTTTCACATTACTGGTGATGATGGTGGTGACTATAGCGCTATTTTTGATGATGGTCATGTAACTATTACGAATGAAATAAAAGATGACGCGGAATGCAAAATAACACTGAGTAGTGAGAATTTCAGGAAAATGATTCAAGGTAATTTAAATTCAGCGGCTGCCTTTATGACTGGTAAACTAAAAGTAAAAGGTAACATGGGTTTAGCCTTAAAATTAGAAAGTATTTTGAAAAAATTGGCATAGGAATAACGATAACTTGTAGAAAATTTTCTAATAATTGTATACAGCGGAAAGATGGGATAAATTGTATAAAATAAGTTATATCGAAAATTTTGAGCATTGGAAAAATCAATTTAAATTTTCAATAGTTGTTAATATTCGCTTTTCTGAAACAGATATGTTTGGACATGTTAATAATGTATCACCTTTTATTTATTTTGAAGAAGCCCGAATTGAATTCCTTAAACATATAGGTATGTTCAGTAAAGTGGAAAAAGGTAAGGGAACTGTGCCAATAGCAGCGGATTTGCAATGTAATTATTTACAGCAAATGTTTTTTGGTGAAAAACTAACTATTTATGTAAAGGCGCATAAAATTGGTAATAGTTCCATCGACCTCCATTATATGGGGGTAAAAGAAGATGGTAATGTGTGCCTTACTGGTCGGGGGAATTTAGTAAATATTGACCCAGTTACTGGAAAGTCCGTCCCACTTACGTCTGATGAAAAAGAAAAATTATTAAAAGACTAATATTACATTTGTTGAAGGTTTAATTAATATCCCTAGGAGGAATATACATGTACTCAGAAAAATATGAGAAGGGTATGAATAAGCTAAAGGAACTCACATTGCCTGAAGGTGATTCACCAACGGGTCATATGGATATTGGTGAAGGATTTAAAGACATTGCACCGGATTTACAGCGCCTTGTTGTTGAATTTGCCTTTGGTGACATATATGCCCGTCCCGGCATTGACAATAAACAAAAAGTATTGACAACAATTTCCGCCCTTGTGGCCCAAGGTACTCCCCAAATAGAAATGCATGTAAAAACAGGAATTGCAGTTGGTTTAACACCAGAGGAAATTGTAGGATGCATTATGCACCTAATCCCGTATACGGGTTTTCCTAGGGCATTAAATGCATTGAAGGCAGCCCAGAAAGTTTTTAATGAAAAAGGTATCTCTATAGACACATCAAAGTATTAAGTGAAAGGATAAATGCCACATAAACCCGACTTATTTTAAAAAAGTCGGGTGTTCCATACTTTAAATATAATGGTGTTAATAGGTTTTCAATTTATTATCATGAAAAAAATGATTAGGATAATCTTATAGACTTCTAACATGTAAATTTTAATTTTTAATTTTTTCCACTATTTAATTCTTTTTATCTCTGCTTCTTGGTCAAGTGACCTCCTTGAAAGTAAATCTATGGTTCTCTCTTGTCGTTTTTGGACTTCTTTGATAGATTTTGTATCCATTTTTAATTCCGTAATATTTTCAGCATTTTTAGCTACTTGTTCATATATTACGTCTAAAGTCCCGTTAATCGATTTAAGTTCCTGTTTCATAGTTCCCTGATCATTTTTAATGGTGGAAATTTCATCTTTCATGATAGTCTGGTCATTTTTAATGGTGGAAATTTCATCTTTCAT